>JAOZRC010000483.1 GCA_029940345.1 Desulfobacterales bacterium | reverse complement strand
TGCACCTGTCACGGAACTGATGCTATATGCCGCTGATCGCACCCAGCATTTGGAGACATGTGTGAAACCGGCGCTTGATGCGGGTAAGACAGTGATTTGTGACCGCTACTACGATGCAACTCTGGTTTACCAGGGATATGCCAGGGGGTTGGATCTTAAGCTGATTGCCCAATTGCATTGCCTGTGCTGTGAAAACTTGATGCCGGATATCACCTTCCTGCTTGATCTGCCTCCTGAAATCGGTTTGAAGCGTGCCTGGCAACAAATTGATAATGGCAATCGCAGCGCATCAGAAACCCGGTTTGAACAAGAAACGTTAGCATTCCATCGCAAAGTGCGTGAAGGCTATCTTCAATTGGCGCAAAACGAACCGAAACGTTTTTTTATCATAGATGCTGCGCAGGAGGCTGGTTATGTGTCTGCAAAGGTAACGGAAACTTTATCTTTGCTGTTATAAGCTTGAGCGCGTAAAGTTTGGATGGCAAAGGAAAGAATTTATATCACTAATCTTAAATTTACGGAGAAATATAGATGGCAAAATGCTGGTTTTGCAAAAAGAGAAAAGGGAAAAGGTATTGCGCTCCGATTGATAATCTTCTTTGCCCAATTTGCTGCGGTGAAAACAGACTGAAAAAGATAGACTGCATTGAAGATTGCAGACATCTTAAAGGGGTTGCATTTCAGAAACAACGGGATGAGGAAAAAGAATTTTCAAAATTAATGGCAAGTGTCCCACATGGCCAATACGATGATATTTTTCAAGACCCCGGAGTGGCATCAATAGCTATGGATATTGAAACTTTAATTTGCAATATTTATATGGCAGGGGAGATTCGCATTACGGGTAAGACAGTATCAGAATCCTACAAATTAATTTACAAGCTTTATTTTGATGACAAACCTCCGGAAGAACCTCAAATAGATGATTTAACCCAGGAATTGGTAACACTATATGCGAATAAAATAAAAATGTGGGAACTCAATATGGAAAGAAATAAAATAGGCCAGATATTTTTACGCTTAATGATTTCAGTAAAAAAAATGAGTGGAAGCAAATTTGGAGAATTTGGTTATTTGAATTATTTGAAAAACAACTTGGGAAATACGAATTTAGATAAAGGGCAATTCATCACTGAAGATAAGTTCGGGAAAAAATTAACGCAGCAATTATAAGTACTTGTTAGTTTCAAGGTTAGAATAATGAGTATACACAAATGTTGTATGCCACACATGATATAAACAAACAAAGTAAATTGAAAATTAAATGGACAGTTGATTCTCCTATACATGACAAAACTAATACTCTTACAGTTTAAGTTTTTTGAAAGATTGATTAATGCCTGTCAGACAATTCATTGAAAAAATCAGCACAAGATTGAAATCCGGAATTTCGCGAGAACATTCCTACCGTGGTGACCTTGAAACACTGATAAGAGAATTGGTAAAAGGTGTTGAAATTACAAATGAACCTGCGAATGTGACCGACTGCGGCAACCCGGATTATGTGATAACCAAAGGGAAAATTCCAATTGGCTACATTGAAGCCAAAGACATTGGCAAAGACCTGAACGGAAAACAATATAAAGAGCAGTTCGACCGTTACAAAAAAGCGCTTGATAATCTGATAATCACCGATTATGTCAGGTTTCAATTTTTCCAAAATGGAAAACTGATCCATGAAATACGAATTGGAGAAATAGAAAATAACACCGTTAAACCGCTTGCTGACAATTTTGCGGAATTTGAAAACCTGATCAGGAACTTCTGTGATCACATCGGGCAAACCATTAAATCATCCAAAAAACTTGCTGAAATGATGGCCTCTAAAGCCCGCTTATTGCAAAATATCCTGGAACGCGCCATTACATCTGATGAAGAAACACAAGAAAATACATCGCTAAAAGGACAGTACGATACTTTTAGAAGCATTTTAATCCACGACCTTAAACCAAATGAATTTTCTGATATTTACGCCCAAACATTGGCTTATGGAATGTTTGCCGCAAGGTTGCACGATACAACCCTTGATGATTTCAGCCGTCAGGAAGCATCCGAATTAATTCCAAAATCAAATCCATTTTTGCGCAAGCTGTTTGGTTATGTGGCCGGCCCCGACATTGATGAGCGCATCATGCGAACTGTGGATAACCTTGCGGAAGTTTTCAGAGCGACTAATGTAGAACTGCTTTTAAAAAACTTTGGGAAAAGCACCCAAACTGACGACCCGATAATTCACTTTTACGAAACCTTTTTGGCCGAATATGACCCCAAATTAAGAAAAGCAAGAGGGGTTTGGTACACCCCCGAACCGGTTGTGAATTTTATTGTTCGTGCTGTTGATGATATTTTAAAATTGGAATTTAATTTGCCGCAAGGGCTTGCCGACACTAGTAAAACCAAAATAAAAGTACCGGTTCAAGGCCGTAAAAAATTGCTGGAAAAAGAGGTGCATAAAGTACAAATACTTGACCCTGCTGCCGGAACCGGAACTTTTTTGGCAGGCGTGGTAAAATATATTTACAGCCAACGTTTTGAAGCGATGCAAGGCGCCTGGAGTTCTTATGTTGATGAGCATTTAATTCCACGCCTGAATGGTTTTGAGCTTTTAATGGCTTCTTACGCAATGGCGCACCTGAAATTGGATATGCTTTTAAGGAAAACACGCTACAAAACAACCAAAAATCAAAGGTTTAACATCTACTTGACCAATTCACTCGAAGAACACCACCCAGATACAGGCACTTTGTTTTCCGCATGGTTAAGCACCGAAGCCAACGAAGCCAACCACATAAAACGTGATACGCCTGTGATGTGTGTTATTGGGAATCCACCGTATTCTGTAAGCAGTTCCAACAAGTCGAAATGGATTGGGGCACTGTTGCAAGATTATAAAAAGGATTTGAATGAACGCAACATCCAGCCCCTTTCTGACGATTACATTAAATTCATAAGATATGGACAATATTTTATCAACAAGAATGGAGAAGGCATTTTAGCCTATATTTCCAATAATAGTTTTATTGATGGTATTATTCATCGCCAAATGCGCAAGGATTTATTAGAAACTTTTGATAATATTTATATTCTCGACTTGCACGGGAATTCAAGAAAAAAAGAAAGATCACCTGATGGCTCAGTTGACCAAAATGTGTTTGATATAATGCAGGGCGTGAGCGTCAATATTTTTGTAAAGAAAACTAAAAGCAAAAAATTAGGCCAGATTAAACATTTTAACCTTTACGGAAAGAGAGATGTAAAATATAATTTCCTTAATGCCAATTCTTTGTCTTCAATTGATTGGAATGAACTTGGAAACCGAAAGCCTGATTTCTTTTTTGTGCCGAAGGACTGGGAAAATTATAAAAAATATACAGCGGGATTTGCTATTGAAAGATTATTTGATACTAATAATGTAGGTATTGCAACAGGTAAAGACAAAGAGCTTGTTGCATTTGAGAAACAAACTATTCAAGAAAAATATGGAAAGGCATCAACCGCTTATTTATACCGCCCTTTTGACATTAGATGTACTATTTTTGATAAGAAAATACTGCAAAGAGCAAGATTTGATGTAATGAAGCATTTAGTTGACAATAAAAATTATGCTCTTCAAACGACATCAAAAAACAGACAATTAAGCACTGGTTATTTTTTTGTTTCGAGAACTATTTCAGATAGACATTTATTAGATTCTGCTGCTGATTCAATGAGTTCATTTCCCCTCTACCTCTATCCCGACCAAAAACCCGATGGTATTTTCACAGAAATAGACCGCAAGCCCAATTTAAATATGGAAATTGTAGGGCAAATTGCGAATAAATTGAAATCAGAGTTTACCGACGAAAAAGAAGAAACAAAAAACACCTTCGCCCCAATTGATATTTTAGACTACATCTACGCAGTACTGCACTCACCAACTTACCGTGAGAAATACAAAGAGTTTTTGAAAATTGATTTCCCGAGAGTGCCATATCCAAAAAATAAAGCTACATTCTGGCAATTGGTGAAAGCAGGCGGAGAAATAAGACAAATTCATTTATTGGAAAGTCCGAAAACGGAGGAATACATCACATCTTACCCAATTGATGGCAATAACACAGTTACAACCAAAATTGGCAAGCAAGATTGGGTGCTAACCGACAAAGAAACCGGAATAGGCCGAATCTGGATAAACAAAGAGCAGTATTTTGACAACATTCCGTTAAAAGCCTGGGAATTTTACATTGGCGGTTACCAACCCGCCCAAAAATGGCTGAAAGACCGTAAAAAGAGAACCTTAAATTATGATGATATATTGCACTATCAAAAAATTATTGTTGCCCTTACGGAAACAGATCGATTAATGCAGGAAATTGATGAAATTAAAATAGAATAACGTAAACTGTTTTCAGGCAATTCTGAAGAATTCCGAGATATGATTGTTAAGTAGATTCAGGATAAGTCAGGAGCGACCCTGACAGTGAAATATACTTGGCACGGTCATAATTGGTGATTTTGAAATATGTCTTAAGCCTATGAATTAAGGCATTGATCAAATATAAAATCACCAATTATGGCCTTCATGAGTATAGTCAAAAGAATGAACAGGTTTGCCGAAAAATCTCCTGAAATCTTAAAGCCGATTTTGGAGGGTTGATTAAGCTGGGACACTAAATTTAGTCGTAGGTTGGGTTGAGGAACGAAACCCAACATCAGCCTGAATTCGTTGGGTT
>JAOZRC010001015.1 GCA_029940345.1 Desulfobacterales bacterium | reverse complement strand
AGTGTAAACTACTTTCAGACTCTTATGAAGGATGCCAGATATTGAATAAAAAATCATTGCAGACATCGTATCTTAATCAAATATCATGGCTAAATGTAGTTCCGGAGTGCGAAAATTTTGTTTTTCGCATTTGTTTGAAGGCTTGGAACAGCGGGTTATATCTGCGAAAGACCGTTCCGCTCCGTTCCTCCGTTCAGCTTAACTTGCGCACTCCATAGTTACATTACCATTGAATTTGAATAGGATACCAAACATCCTTAAATCTGTTTGACAGATTGAAAAGTATTGGAATGATATCATGATAAAAACATGCTCAGTCCCAGAATTCTAACAGATACCTCGGTGATAATAGATCTCCCGAACAACAAATTTAAAATTATAGAGAATATTTTGCCTTATGCCACGTATAGATGATTATATAAATGCCAAAAAACTGGCCGTTGAAAAACTTGTTAATGATACGTTTTCGGATTTGGTTTCCAAATCAGGAATTGAGCGCGTAGAGACCGGCGTAAAAACCGATAGTTTCCGTATCCCTTTTTTAGACAGGGTTTACCTGGCCGGCTTCCCCGATTTTAATTTTACAGATGAAGCCCATGCCGACAAAGAGGTCCCCATCCAGGAACAAGTTATTATTCTGCATTACCTGATGGGTGTGAGTCAAGCGCAACTGTCCGGCAATCGGATTGCGTATCGTGAAATCCCCGGCGCATCCTTTTATAATAGCGCCTTTGTCAAACGCGCGATTGATCCGCTGAAAAAGGTGTTCGGTTCTGATATTGACAAATTCAAAAAAGCCGCTGGGTATCTGAATGGGACAGCAAGTGAACCCGGAGACGCCGGTTTTGAATTTGCCGTCTTGCCCAAAGCCCCGCTGCAATTGATTCTATGGGAACAGGATGACGAGTTTCCGGCCGAAGCGAACATTCTCTTTGATGAGCTCACCGGCAAAATTCTTTCACCCGAAGATGCGGCCTGGCTGGCCGGGATGCTGGTTTACCGTTTAATCGCTTTGTCGTATCAATAATGTTAAACTCGCGCCCATCTGAAATTTGATACACCCTTTATTACGATTATCTGACAGCAAATAATATCTTTAAATCTCTATCTGATAGGGATTTCACTGAGCTAACTGTTTTACTTTGGCGGAAAGTTTGCACGGCGCCGCCAAAGGATACGCCTTTGTCTTTGGCATTATCATGGGAACCGGCTGCGGCGTGCGTTGGCAGCTTTTTTATCCTTAAAGGCCAGTTCTTGCCGGTTGTTATACCATTTGTGTTAATTAATCGCCCAGTACAAAATAAGAAAAGGCTACCAACATAAG
>JAOZRC010001014.1 GCA_029940345.1 Desulfobacterales bacterium | reverse complement strand
TATTCTAACAACAGTGGCGAAAAGCACCATAAAACTTATGGTCGGTTACTTATGTTACTCGACAGTCATAAGTTCTTACGTTAAAAAATTCAGAAATTTATTTGAAATTATGAATATTTTGATGTAAGAACTTATGACTGTCGAGTATAATACTGTCAATGAATTATTTGAAAACTTAGGAATTTGAATCTGCTCAAAATAAAGGAGTAATATTATGAATTTAGCACGCTTCCCCCGCCGGCGATACACCGTGGGACCAACACCGCTTGAACCGCTCACACGCCTTTCCGAGCGTCTCGGCGGGCCGACTTTATTCATTAAACGGGATGATTTGTTAGGTCTGGCGGCCGGCGGCAATAAAACCCGCAAGTTGGAATTTGTTGTGGCCGATGCGCTGGAACAGGGAGCCGATACGCTGATCACCTGCGGCGCCATACAGTCCAATCATTGTCGCCTCACCCTCGCGGCAGCCGTCAAAGAGGGACTGAAATGCCAACTTATTTTGGAAGAACGAGTGGCCGGCACTTACAATCCCAACGCCAGCGGTAACAATCTGCTCTACAACCTGATGGGTGTGGAAGCGATCAAGGTAGTTCCGGGCGGAACCGATATGATGCAGGCGATGCAAGAAGTCGCTGAAAATTTAGCTGCCCAGAGACGCAAAGCTTACATTATACCGGGCGGCGCTTCTGATGAAATTGGCGCATTAGGCTATGTCGCCTGCGCCCAAGAGGTTTTAAACCAGGCCTTTGAACAGGGCGTAATGATTGACCGTGTAGTTTGCGCCAGCGGCAGCACCGGAACGCATGCGGGGCTGGTGACCGGATTTTATGGCAATAACAGCAAAATTTCGGTTGTGGGAATCAATGTCAGCCGCGGGAAAGAGGAGCAGGAAGCGTTAGTTTATGATCTGGTGGAAAAAACCGCATCCAAGCTGGGCATCGGCGGAACCATTCCTGCGGAGGAAGTGCTCTGTTTTGGCGACTATGTAGGCGACGGCTACTCGATTCCCACCGAGGGGATGATTGAGGCGGTTAAAATGGTTGCGTCTACTGAAGCCATTTTGTTGGACCCGGTTTATACGGGCAAAACCATGGCCGGCCTGATTGATTTGGTTCGTAAAGGCTTTTTCAAAAAAGAGGAAACGGTTCTTTTTGTGCATACCGGCGGTTCCCCGGCTTTGTATGCGTATACGGATAGTTTTTTATGATTTATGGCATCCTTCAAAATAGATTGTCTGAATCAGAATTTTCCGGCCCGATTTTAGAATAATGGTATAATTTTCAGAATTCTGCTGATCCTGATTCAGACGGCTTTTCAATTTCG
>JAOZRC010000033.1 GCA_029940345.1 Desulfobacterales bacterium | reverse complement strand
TTAAAAGCGTTGCAGCAGAAAAAAATGCGCCTTTTCCTGCAAATCCATGATTTCGCGGAAGACGGGCGGCCATCCGCGTATTTTGAGGAGGATTACCCGGCGAATTGTCATTACGGTGTGATTAATTCACGGGACTACCAGATATTGTTAAACACCGGCCTAAAAAAAGAGGGGCTGCATCAGATATTTAATTCGGTTGCGCCTCTTCCGCCTGCTTTAAATGGAAAAAAAACAATTTCAACGGATAATTTTGTTCTTTACCCGGTGCGGGCGATACGCCGGAAAAATATCGGCGAGGCGATCTTATTGTCCTTGTTCTTTAAAAACGGTGAAACCCTTTGTGTCACGCTGCCGCCGAACAGTCCGTCTGACTTTAAACCGTATCGCCAATGGCAGGCCTTGGTTGAGGCTGAAAGACTGAAGGTAACATTTGAAGCGGGCTTAACGCAACCGTTTGAAAACCTGGTTATATCAGCGCAATCGGTTATCACCACCAGCATTACCGAAGGATTCGGCTTTTGCTTTTTGGAACCCTGGATCAATCATAAGTTCCTGTGGGGACGCCAACTTGCTGACATAACCAAGGATTTTGAACAGCGTGGCGTTAACCTTGATCATTTATATACATCGTTGCGCATACCGCCAGAATGGATTAATACCAAACGTCTGAATGCCAAACGGCGGCGTGCTATAGCTGACGCCTTTACGCAATTTAATGCCGAAGGTCTTCGCAAAAAGATGGAAAAAGAGATTCAATCTGTTGAAAATGATAAGGAAACAGACTTCGGATTACTGGATGAATCATTTCAAATGCGGGTTATTGCGCGTCTGTTAAACGACCGCAAAGCCAAAAACCGATTGCTGGAATTAAATCCGATATTAGCCAACCCCGGTGGAGCCACAGAACAGGCGGGTTTAATCCAAAGTAATCGAAACGCAATCATGCACCATTTTAACCTAAGCAGTTACCGCGTCGCCCTTTTTAAAATCTATAGAGAGGTTATGCGCCATCCGGTGCGCCAACATATTGATAAAACGCGGCTGCTAGCCTCATTCCTAAACCCTCTGACCTTTAGCCTTCTAAAATGGGGAGACTATGCCGATTAGAGAGATACCAAACGAATATCTGACACCGCTAAAACCGATGCCCACCGCTTTGAAGCCTCGGGGAAAACCAAACATTAAAATTCAATGCCTCCTTTTTGATATTTATGGAACGTTGTTTATCAGCGGATCCGGCGATATCAGTATTGCCCGCCAATCTTCGCAAGGTCTGGAAAAAATAGGCCAACTGCTGCGACGTTTTGATATTGATACGCCCGCTGAAACCATTATAAAAACATTTTTTGATACGATTGAAGCGCAACATCAGGTATTGAAAAAACAAGGCAGCATTTATCCAGAAGTCAAAATTGACGAAATATGGAAGGCTGTACTGAATTTAGACAAGTGGGATACGGCCCGTAAATTTGCCCTTGAATATGAACTGATTGTCAATCCGGTTTATCCCATGCCCAATCTCAAAGAGATGCTTGATGCCTGCAAATCTGCAAAAATAGTTATGGGAATCATATCCAATGCTCAATTTTATACACCCTATCTTTTTCAATGGTTTTTGGGCGCTGATCCGGAAAAACTCAGCTTTGATTCCGATCTCACGCTTTATTCATTCCAACACGGCTGCGCCAAGCCATCCGCTTATCTTTTTGAAACGGCGCGTAAACGACTGCAAAACCGAGGAATTGCGCCGGAAAAGGTGCTTTACGTGGGAAATGATATGTTAAATGATATCTGGCCGGCGAGTCTGGCAGGATTTAAGACGGCTTTGTTTGCGGGAGACGCCCGATCTCTGCGTTTGCGTCAAAAAGTTCCCGAATGTAAGGGGTTATCCGCAGATCTGATTATAACGGATTTAAAACAGGTTCGGGCTTATTTATGATCCCGCTTCGAGACACCGAACCTTCTCAAAATTATCCGATTGCCAACCATGCCATTATCGGTGTTAACATATTGGTTTATCTGATCTGGCTAGCCGGAGCCGATTCGAGCCGTTTTATGTATTATTACGGACTGGTGCCAGCGCGTTACACAGTCTCCCATGTGGCCGCCTATTTCACTCTCGGTCAGCAACTCTTCGCTTTTATCACATTTATGTTTCTACATGGCGGCTTCTGGCATATTCTGAGTAATATGTGGTTTCTGTATATTTTCGGCAGTAAAATCGAAGATCGTTTGGGACCTCTGCGCTATTTGCTCTTTTATTTACTTTGTGGTGCTTTTTCAGGAATATTCTATCTGATCATGAATCTGCGTTCCAATACACCCATTGTGGGCGCCAGCGGAGCAATCGCCGGTGTTATCGGCGCTTATTTGATTTTACATCCGGGAGCCAAAATATTAACGCTGATTCCGATTATTATCATTCCTGTCTTTTTGGAAATTCCGGCTTTTATCTTTATCGGTGTGTGGCTGTTATTCCAGTTGACCAATGCGTTGGAAAGTTCCGCACATGTCAGCAATATCGCCTGGTGGGCGCATATCGGGGGTTTTATCTTTGGCATTATTTTATTGAAATTTTTCAATTCGTTTCCAGACATCGGAGTGACCCAAACGTTGCGCAAGGCCACCACCCGCAAAAAAACCCATCGCCTTCAAATTATCCGACCGACAAGTTTAGCTTCAGACCCACATCTTTATGGTGAAATCCGCGTTTCAGCCTACGAAGCGTTTACCGGCGCTCAAAAAATGGTCAACATCCCCTGGGGTTTTTATAATCGGATGCTGCGCGTAACGATTCCTCCGGGTATCGGCGAAAAACGCAAATTACGGCTCAAAGGGCAGGGCAAAATGATGCCCGACGGCGTCAAAGGTGATCTGCTGCTTGATGTAATCATTGCTGATAAATGATTCTCTGAAGCGTCAGGTTTATCGAACTGCTTGACATGAACCTGGTCTTCATATAGCTTTTAAAAATGGGTTTGTTCCAATAGTGTTTATAAAAAGGGAAAATAACAATCGCATGGATATATACAAAATTTTGGCGGAGCATCAGATTGAATACGAACACAGTGATCATCCTCCGGTTTTCACAGTTGAAGAGGCGCATCGTCAGACGCCTGACATGCCGGGCGCTAAAACCAAAAATTTGTTTATTTGTGATAACAAAGGTAAACAACATTTTCTGATTGTGCTAGAAGCGGATAAACGCATTAAGCTTAAACGGTTAGCCGAAGTTTTAGGCGTTAAAAAGGTACGCTTTGGTTCACCTGAACGATTAATGCGATATCTGGGCATAACACCCGGCGCGGTTTCCATACTCGCTGTCATCAATGATCAGGAAAAGGCTGTCAAAGTTGTCATCGACAGCCATCTGTGGCAGTCATCTGAAGCGATTTTATGCCATCCTTTGGTAAATACGAGTACGCTCGCTATTGCACTGCACGATATTGAACGCCTTTTAAATAGTACAGGCCAACCATTTCAGGTTTTGGAACTGCCCACGGAAGATTTTATTCCTGATGTGTCTGCCTGATGTGTCTGATTGATATGGGAATTGACGCTTTTCTCAAGGAGGCCGGCTTTGGAGAAAAATCAAAGTGCAGCGTTGGGAGTGCGCACTGCTGAGGATAACAGTTCGTTTATTAACATCCTTATTATCGAAGATGAGCGCACCCGTTCAACCGTTGTCAAACTGGGTCTCCATAATCATTGCTGCCATACTATTTTAGCCCATAGTATTCCGAAAGGCTTTGAATGTCTGGCAGCCATGCCCGAAATTCAATTCGTTATCTCCGAAAACACAATGGCGTCTTCCGGAGGGTTGGAACTGATCCTTAAAATTAAAGCCCATCCGCAATGGAAACATATTCCTGTTATTCTGATCATGGCAAAACCAGATCCCGAAATTGCCCAACAGGCGATTAAACTGGGATGTCAGCATGTAATTGTCAAGCTTTCCAAAGCCAAACTACTCCTTGATAAAATTGATCTGACATTGTTGGAAAATTCTTTTAAACCGCGCTATAATCGGCGGGTTCTAGTGCGAGGCGCTATTTTTCAACGATTGCACCATCGGGTTGTAAAATTTGCTGTCCGGGCATATAAGCACGTCAGCAGACGAGTGGAAAAGAAAAATATGATTGCGAATGCCAACGAAAGGAGGAAACCGATTCGCGGATTTCTTCATCGTAAAAGTAAGCAAAGTTATACCACTGTGTCCCAATGGTTGTTCAGGGAAATCAGAATAATCCGACGGGTTAAGCCCCATCTGAAAGCCAGGCATAAAATAGTTACGCTTACCGAATGGTTATTTGGTGAGATCAGAATGATGCCGCAGAGGGGGCCATATCAAAAATCTGTAAATAAAGAAAAAGCCGAAACGAAGAGGCCGTTTCAGGCGGCGCCTCCGCAAAACGCTGTTAAAACCGCCGACATACCGCAGGCCCATGACAACCCACCGGTCAGACCGGACTTTCCGATAAATATTCAATATATGATTCTTTGTCAGAAAGCCCCTTATCTGTTTTCCAAAGAAATGCTGAAACTGATTAAAAATACAATTCCTAAGGATCAATGAAGGATGCCAAAATTTCAATAAATTCTTCCGATCAATAAGCTCAATCTTAAACCGCCATGAAATAGTGGCGATGTTTTTACTTTAAACGGCGCCTTTTGAGCGATTCTTTTATTCGGTGCGATAAGCCCTAGTTTCCAGCCACGAAAATCCGATTTTAGTTTTTTAAAAATTTCGTCGAAAAACTTCCGACTATCATTCATTTTTCCCAACCGTCGGCCATAAGGCGGATTCAGCATAACAATGCCGGTTACATCGGAATCGGCTTGCTCCATAATCCGCTTTGGAGATAAATCCATGAAATCCTTTTGTTCAACCCGGACGGCATCGCTGACACCTGATTCAGACACCTGCCGTTTCAATGCCTGGCAAACCACTGGGTCTTTATCTGAAGCAAATATCATCGGTTTACTGATCTTAATAGAAGAAGCTTGCGCCTGCCGCTTGATAAACGCCCATTGCGGCGGCCTAAAACAGGGCCAATCGGTAAAGGCAAAATTGCGGAACTGACCGGCGGGGATATTCTTAGCGCGCATGACACCTTCCAAAGAAAAGGTGCCGGAACCGCAAAGAGGATCTACCAATACTTCGCGTCCCGTATAATCGGCCTGCATCAATGCGGCAGCGGCAATCGTTTCGCGTAAGGGCGCGCGCCCGGAAGCACGTTTCAGACCTCTTTTATGAAGAAGTTCACCGCTGCTATCGATTGACAGGGTCAAACGATCATCCAGAATCCGTACAAAAATCTGTTGAATGCCGGATGAGCGTTGCGATTGCAATGCACCGGTTTTTTCAACAGATAACGTTTCAAAAGGGATGCTGTCACGGACATGACCAATAATGGCTTTTTTGTGGAAGAGCCTGGAATGGTGGGCTGTTACATGAATCTGAGGTGTCACACCGGCAGGCAGATAAAGCTCCCAGGGAAAATCGGTCAGCTTTTTAGTGAGACGCCTGAAATTTGTCGCTTTGAATGACCCGATACGCATCAGCACACGATTGGCAGTGCGCAGATGCAAGTTGGCCTGATAACAATCCGGCAGCCGTCCATTGAACGTGACACCCCCTCCGGAAATAAAGGCGTTCGCAACTGAGAGCGGCGCGCCATGCAGTTCTTCCACACAAAGATTTTCCAGCCCCGGTGAAACAGCTACAAAAAATTCATGTACACGTCCGATGACATGCCGTTTAACTCGTTTGGAAAGAGCGCCTGGATTTATCATATAGGGCTGGAATCCCTGTTCAGTCTTGATTTATTTTGGCCAATACTTCATTCACCCATCCCATAGCAGCGATCATGTTGGGAAAACCGGTAGTGGATAAAGCGAGTAAGACCGCATGGGTGATTTCATCGGGTGTCGCACCGGCCTCCAGTGCTTTGCGCGTGGAAGACATCACGGTTCCTCGTGAAGCGGCGCCAATCGAAATTCCGAGTTTAACCAATTCCTGCGATTTCTCATCCAAAGGGCCGGCTTCACGGCAAACTTTGCCTAAATTTTGATACGCCTCGGTCACTTTGGGAAATTTCCCTGTAAAATTTTCGAAAGTCTTCGGTAAATACATGATTCCTCCTTTATATTAGATAAGGTATGACAATCTTAACTGTTTAAGATATAAAAAGAGTTGCTTATAAAGTTAAAGCAACGTAATTCGGCCTGTGCAATTCATTCAGAGTCCCGTCAGGACGGCATATCTGTAGAATCATCAGACTGATATCTCGGCAGAGTCCCATCGGGACGGCATATCAGTCACAGCATAACAGGAAATACGCAATCACACTGCAAATAGGCCGTCCCGATGGGACTCTGACCGAACCATAACATTATTTTACTACAAATATGCCGCTCTCACGGAGCTTTTAAGGAATGATTTAACCCAAGATACTTATAAAATGAGCGGAAAGCAACTGAAAATATAAGTCAGATCAGAAAAGACAGTCCCCCAATCTGTTACAATCAGTTTTAATTGTCAATGGATATACTTGACACGAAGGCGCGTTTAAGCTATCCAAGAAACTAAATTGGCAGGAAAAAAAGAGGTGACAAATGAAATGGCCTGAAGTTTGCGCCCGAAGCGATTTACAAAATTTGCCATTTAAGATCGAACTCAATGAACAGGGACAAATTATTATGTCTCCGGTTAAAGTTTACCATTCCGCTTATCAAGGGAAAATCGCTGCCCTGTTGTATGTAAATACTGACGGAGGCGAGGTTCTGGCCGAATGCGCTGTTAATACCAAAAAGGGTACCAAAGTGGCGGATGTCGCTTGGTCGTCTGGTGAACTGTTTGAACGTATCAAAAAAGAAACCGAATGTTCTATCGCTCCGGAGATATGTGTCGAAGTGCTTTCTGAGAGTAACACCGATGATGAAATCAACAAAAAAAAATTATTATACTTTGAAAATGGAGCCAAAGAAGTCTGGATGTGCAGTGAAAGCGGAACTATTCGATTTTATAACCATGATGAAGAACTGGAAAATTCAGATCAGGTTCCCAAATTCCCAAGACAAATATGAACTTCAGGTTTTTGTTCAATTAGCGTAGCAATAGTAAGGTTTGGTGGGCGACGTTCCGCAATCGGAATGCGCCCTTTATTATTATCCATTAATTACAGGAGGTAGGAATGAAAAAAATTGTTGTATGGAGTGTTGTTTTATTAATGGCGCTATCATTTAGCGCCACGGCCGGTGCCAAAACACTGAAATTGGCGCTTGACGCGGATCCCAAGACCATGGACCCGCAGGAACAGTTGTCAGGCGGGATGCTTCAATACTCCCACCTGGTGTTTGATCCGCTGGTGCGCTGGACCCAGGACTTGAAATTCGAGCCGCGCCTGGCTACCAAATGGGAGCGCATCGATGAGCTGACCGTGCGGTTTTATCTGCGTAAAGATGTCAAATTTCACAGCGGCAATCCGTTTACCGCCAAGGATGTCGCCTTTACCTTGAATCGGTTTAAAAACAGCGTGGATTTCAAAGCGATATTCGAGCTGTTTGTCGAACCCAAGATTATTGATGATTACACGATTGATATCAAGACCAAAAAACCTTACGCGTTGCTTTTAAACACGGCCACTTACATTTTCGCGTTGGACAGCAAATTCTATACCGGCACGGATGAAAAAGGCAAACCCAAAAACGCCTGCGTCAAAGTCGGCCACTCTTTTGCCAAAACAAATGAATCTGGCACGGGTGCGTTTAAAGTCACTTTCCGTGAACATGGTGTTAAAATGATTTTTGAACGTTTTGCCGATTATTGGGATAAAAAATCCCCGGGCAATGTATCCAAGATTATCCTGACACCGATTAAAGAAAATGCCACACGCGTTGCGGCGTTGCTATCCGGAGACGTTGATTTTATCACTCCGGTGCCGCCCCAGGATTTCGACCGTTTGGAAAAAGATGCCAAGGTGAATTTGCACACCTATTCGGGCGGACGTATTATCACCGTTCAGATGAACCAGAAACGTAAAAAAGAGTTGCAGGATGTTCGTGTGCGCCAGGCGATTGTACATGCCGTAAACAATGTGGGCATTGCTGAAAAAATTATGAAAGGCACAGCCACACCGGCTGGTCAGCAGGGTCCCAAAGGCTATGCCGGTTATAAAGAATCTCTGAAACCGCGCTATGATCTGGAGAAAGCCAAAAAGCTGATGAAAGAAGCCGGCTTGGAAAAAGGCTTTGAAGCTACCATGATTGCACCCAACAACCGGTATGTCAATGATGAAAAGATTGCCGAGGCGTTTGCCGCCATGCTTTCCAAGATCAACATCAAAGTGAATCTGAAGACCATGCCCAAAGCTCAATATTGGGATGAATTCGACAAACAACCGGCGGATTTGCAGATGATCGGATGGCATTCCGACACCGAGGATTCCGGTAATTTCACCGAATTTTTGGCGATGTGTCCCAACAAAGAGACCGGTCATGGCCAATACAACAGCGGCAACTACTGCAATAAAAAAGTTGACGAACTGACATTGTCGGCTCAGACCGAAACCGATCTGGCCAAACGTGCATCAATTTTACAGGAAATTGAACAGATTCTCTATGATGACGCCGCGTTTGTACCTTTTCATTGGCAGAATCATTCCTATGGTGCCAAGAAAAATCTTGATGTCGCCCCTATTATCAATACGATGAATTTTCCGTATTTTGGTGATTTGGTGGTTAAATAGGTATGAGAATAGAAGCATAAACTGATAAACAAATAGGACGGGCATGAATATGCCTGTCCTATTTTTTGTCTCTATAAAAATAAAATTATGTTTGCATTTATCGTAAGAAGAATCATCCAGGCGATTGTCGTGATGATGATTGTCGGCCTTATCGGCTTTGCTGTTAAAAACAATATCGGCGACCCGGTGCGCGATATGGTGGGGGAACGCGTGTCCGTGGCCGAGCGTGAAGCGTTGCGGGACAAACTGGGTTTAAATGATCCATTCGTTACCCAATATTTCCGCTTTTTAAAAAATGCCCTGAAAGGCGACCTGGGCATCTCCTATTTTCATAACAAACCGACCATTGAGGTGATCGCCGCCAAAGCGCCGGCCACTTTAGAGCTGGTGTTTGCCACTGCGTTGATTATTCTTTTGGTCTCCCTGCCCGTGGGCGTGTATTCGGCGATTTTTCCCAAAAGCTGGTTTTCACGCATTACCATGGGGCTGAGTACGATAGGCGTTTCCGTGCCGGTGTTTCTCACGGCCATCGTGTTTATATACATTTTCGGTGTGGAACTGCACTGGCTGCCATCGTACGGACGCGGCGAAACCGTTGATATTTACGGCTGGGAAAGCGGCTTTTTCACTATAGACGGGTTGTTGCATCTGATTTTGCCCAGCATAGCGCTTTCTTCCATCATGCTACCGCTCTTTATCCGCCTGATTCGCAGTGAAATGATGGAAGTCCTTGAAACCGAATATATCAAATTCGCCTGGGCCAAAGGACTGCATCGCAAACGAATTTATATGGTGCATGCGTTTAAAAACACGCTGCTTCCGGTAGTAACCGTTTTTGGCGTGGAAATCGGCATCTTGTTCGCTTTCACAATCCTGACGGAAACCGTTTTTCAGTGGCAGGGCATGGGCTTTATGTTTTTGGAAGCCGTGGAACGCTCGGACACCGCGCTGTTGGTCGCCTATCTCGTGGTGGTGGGCGCGATTTTTGTTGTTGTCAATACGGTCGTTGACATTATTTACGGTTTTATCAACCCTATGGTCAGAATAGCAGGCACAAAATGAACGCTTGGCTTCGATTCAAAGATTCTTATCTGTTTTACAGTTTCAAACGCGATCCGGTTGCGATTATCAGTTTTACGATTTTTTTCATATTACTGCTCGTCGGTCTTTCAGCACCTGTCATCGCACCGTACAATACGTATGATACGTCAACTTTCAATATTATGGATTCTGAACTCCCGCCATCCTGGATGGATGAAGGCAACCAGAACTTTTTTTTCGGCACTGACATTCAGGGGCGTGATCTTTTCAGCACCATGCTTTATGGATTGCGCACTTCCATTCTCATCGGCATCAGCGCGGTTATTTTTCAGGCGTTTTTAGGTATCGGCGTCGGCTTGATTGCCGGCTATATGGGCGGACGCCTGGATGCGTTCTTAATGCGCATTGCCGATATTCAATTTTCATTCCCCTACCTTATTGTGGCCATTATCGCGAGTGCTATTTTTCAGGTGGCTTTTGGTGTGAACCGCTATGAACAACTCGCCATACCGCTTTTAATCATCATTATCGGAATTTCGGAATGGCCCAAATACGCCCGTACGGTGCGGGCTTCGGTATTAGGCGAAAAAAATAAAGAGTATGTGGAAGCGGCCCGTGTGATCGGTTTAAACCGCCGGACGATTATGCTGCGTCACATTTTACCCAATACTTTGACGCCCGTGCTGGTTATATCCACGATTCAGGTGCCCCAGGCGATTATGAGCGAAGCGGCACTGTCATTTCTCGGTTTGGGAATGCCGATCACGCAGCCGTCATTAGGGTCATTGATTCGCTCCGGTTTTGAATATATTTTTTCCGGCTCATGGTGGATCACTTTTTTCCCCGGCATTCTGCTTGTGGTTTTCATTCTGGTAATTCTATTGCTGGGAGACTGGCTGCGGGATGTTTTGAATCCCCGCCTTTATAAAGGATAAATATGGCGCCATTGCTTGAAGTAGAAAATCTGAATGTGAAATTTGCGTTGCGATTCGGAGAACTGACCGCTATTGACGGCGTCAGTTTTACATTGGCACGGCGTGAAAAACTCGGATTGGTGGGAGAAAGCGGAGCCGGAAAATCGGTAACCGGTTTTGCGATTATCAACCTGTTGAGCAAGCCGGGTTATATTTCCGGCGGTAAAATAATTTTTCAGGGCCAACGCCTTGACAATCTTTCGGATGAAGCGATGCGTGATATTCGCGGCAACCGCATCAGCATGATTTTTCAGGACCCGATGATGACCCTCAATCCGGTGCTGACCATCGGTGTGCAAATGGCGGAAACCGTGCTGGCGCATCATAAGGTCAGCAAAGCCGAGGCCATGGCAATAGCGCTGGCCAAGCTCAAAAAAGTCTATATTCCTTCACCTGAAGAACGGCTGCGCCAGTATCCGCATGAATGCTCCGGCGGCATGCGGCAGCGTATCGTGATCGCAATCGCACTGCTCACCGATCCGGCGTTGATTATCGCTGATGAACCCACGACCGCACTGGATGTTACGATTCAGGCCGATATCATGGACCTCATGGTGGAATTATGCGCTTCCGAAGATATGGGGCTGATTCTGATCACTCATGATTTGGCGGTGGTGTCCCAAGTAACTGAAAAAATCGCCGTTATGTATGCCGGCAAAATCATTGAATCCGGCCCCACCGCAGACATTATCCATACGCCCCGGCATCCTTACACCCAGGGATTAATTCAAGCTATTCCCGGCCGTAGCGACGCCGGACGCCGTTTAAACCAAATCCCAGGCATGATGCCGACCTTAACCGATATTCCCGATGGCTGTGCGTTTCATCCGCGTTGCGATCTGGCCGCGGATGTGTGTCAACGTGAGACGCCTTTATTGAGGTCGGCAGATAATGAAAATCGTTTGGTTGCTTGTCATAGAATCAGTTTAAACAATTGATAGAATCGTCTATCGCAACCGGAATAAAAATCAAAATAGGACATTTTATCGAACGGTGGTAATTATGAATGTAGCAACGTTATCAAGAATTGAGGAGAGCATTTATCAACTCAGTTTTAAAGAACAACTTTGGCTTATTGAAAAAATTATCCAACGGATGCGAGATAGTGTAAATATTAAAGAAAAAAATAGCACTATAGAAGACGAATTAGATGAGATGGCCAATGATCCTGAAATTCGCATGGTAATAAATAAAATTGACGAAGAATTTAAACAAACCGAGTTTGATGGATTGGAAACAGTCTGATGGGAATTCGACGCGGTGACATCTATTTTGTAGACCTCAACCCAGTAAAGGGTAGAGAACAAAAGGGACACAGACCTGTTTTAGTTTTATCAGTAGACGCTATCAATAAATTACCACTTGTAGTTACAGTAGTTGTTGGGACAAAGGGAACAAATATTACCCGTGATTATCGGTCAAATGTTCGTATCAGCTCAAAGGAAAGTAGTTTGTCAATGGAGACTGTTTTTTTATGCTTTCAAATCCGTTCATTAGACCCCAAGCGATTTCCCCTGAAAACTGCTGGTCGAATTGAAGGCTATACATTGGAAAAAATTGAGAATACGGTACGATACTGTCTGGGATTATAAGATGTGAGAAATTGGGCATCATTCATATAAGGCTATAAGTAGTTTACACTTTTCAACTTCAAAACGGTGCGTTTAAAATATGTTTAAAGACATTTTCCATGACATCGTTAAAAATGCCTTAATCCAAGAAGGTTGGACGGTTACTGATGACCCCTTGCTTCTGCAATTCGGCGGCGTTGATTTGTATGCTGATTTAGGAGCAGAGAAACTGCTGGCTGTTGAAAAAAATGGCCGAAAAATAGCTGTTGAGATAAAAAGTTTTGTCGGAGCATCTAAGGTTTCTGAGTTTCACAGAGCGATTGGGCAACTTGTTCATTATAAAATGATTCTGGAAATCAACGAACCGGAACGTGAATTGTATCTCGCTGTGCCTTCGGAAACTTACAGTGAATTTTTTATGTTGCCATTTACACAAGCATCAATTGAACGGAATAAGGTTAATTTGATTGTTTACGATATCAGGCGTAAGGAGATTGTGAAATGGCGGACATGGAAAAAGTAGAAAAATATCGTACTTATATTGAAAATATCATTAACGAATACGGGAATGTAAAACCTTCTTATGGTGATGTTGAAATGCAAATTTTGTTTGACAGGGAACGCAATCACTTTCAGTTAAACAGCGTCGGCTGGAATCAAGATCAACGCATACGCGGATGCTTATTACATATTGATCTGAAAGGAAGTAAAATCTGGATTCAGCATGATGGCACTGAAATAGGAATTGCCAATGAACTTGCCGACTTAGGCGTCCCCAAAGAAGATATCGTACTGGCATTTCACGCACCCTATAAAAGACAGTACACCGGTTTTGCTGTGGCCTGAAAACGCTGAAAGTCTAACGGTGTGATTGTGATTACTATGTACATATATTTATTTTAATAGCAAATGATGAAAATTTAATGAGAAACCGCTTATGAACACCCCCCAACAAACAACCCATAATAACGCCCTTCTGACAATCCGAAACCTCGTCAAACATTTCGACATCTCCGGCGGTTTGCTGGATCAGTTGAAATGGGTGAAGGGCAAAATAAAACGCCAACGAACCACCGTGAAGGCTGTCAATGATGTCAGTTTTAAGATAAAAGCTGGGGAAACGCTCAGCGTGGTGGGTGAAAGTGGTTGTGGTAAATCGACCTTGGCGCGAACCGTCTTAGGTCTTTATCCGCCTGAAAGCGGCAAGATTCTTTACCAGGGCGAACGCATCGACAACCTGTCATCCGCTGACATGCTGCCGTATCGTGCCAAAATGCAGATGATTTTTCAGGACCCATACGCATCTTTAAACCCTCGCATGACTGTTGCCCGCACGTTGGAAGAACCGGTCATATTTCATAAACGGGCGAATTCAGCCAATGATGTCAAAGCCAAAGTTGCGGAAGTGATGGAGCAGGTAGGGGTGGATCCGAAGTGGGCCGACCGCTACCCTCATGAATTTTCTGGCGGCCAGCGGCAGCGCATCAGTATTGCCAGGGCATTGACCGTGGATCCGGAATTTATCGTGGCCGATGAACCTGTGTCCGCCTTAGATGTATCCATCCAGGCCCAGATACTCAATTTGATGATGGACGCCCAGGAACAACGCGGGCTAACCTATTTGTTTATCACCCATGATCTTTCCGTGGTCAAGCATATCAGCAATCGGGTCGCCGTGATGTACCTGGGAACCGTGTGTGAACTGGCCCCGACCTGGCACCTTTTCGAGTCCCCGCGTCACCCTTACACCCAAGCGTTGTTAAGCGCTATCCCCGAATTGGGACACCTCAAACCCCAGCGTGTCAAATTAAAAGGCGAAGTGCCCACGCCCATCAATCTTCCCGCCGGATGCGTCTTTCATGGCCGCTGCCTGTACGCCGATGATCGCTGTCGGAATGAAATTCCCAACCTGCTGTCTTATGATGGAAATGCGCATATCGCCTGCCATGGTGTTGAAGAAAAACGTCTTTAATATTCGTTCAAATTGTGGGGATACGCGATTCATACCTACAGAAAATCTATAATTCTCACTACGGATTATATTTGGCCACTTCCAGTTCAAATTCCTGGCGTCTTTTTTCATACGCCTGAATGCGTTTGTTAAGCTTGGCGATTTTTTTCTTATGCACTTTGATTTGAATATAGTCGGCGCGTCTGTAGTTAAATTTGGAAAGCGCCTGCTGTTTATTCACCAGTTCCGCTTTTTCCTGTAAAAGCGCCGTCCTGTTCTTTTCAAGTTCAGTGCGTTTTGGGGAAGAAAGATTGCGCTTCTTTTTTTTGGGTTTTACGCCTTCAGATTGGCCGCGCGCGGCAGCTTCCTGTTGACGTTTTTTATATTTCTCAACCGGTGTAAGTAAGTCCTCGGCTTCCTGATATGTACTCACTTTGGGTCGCTGATCTTCCGGAACTTTAGCCAAGTCGTCGGTATATATTAATGCGCCGTTTTCATCACGGTATTTATAAAACTCAGCGAAAGCCAGCGAAGGCGCCAGTAACAAAATTAGGAACAAGAGTGTATCAACTATTTTATTTCTGTTCAATTCCTTCGTGTCCTTTCCTTCAATTTCTGAAATGCTGTTTGGGGTTAAGACACACGTGTTTCAATTGGTTCACATCCCCTGTGCGGGTAACGTTTTAAGACGTTCTTTTGGCATCCTTCATCATTTTCCGCTTAACACTTTAAAGGAGTGCTGAACCGAAGGTTTAGCGTTTTACGCTGGCCTTTGCTAAACCTTCGGTTCAGCATTCCCCAAAAAAGTGTAAACTACTTTTAAGCTATTATGAAGGATGCCGTTTTTTTAAAGCCGAATAGCGTCTCAAACGTTTTTCATCACAGGTAAATGTAAAGTGGAATAGATCGTTACATCTGATTATGTGCTTTAACCTTCGGGGGCATCCGCAAGTTTCCAAAGTTTGTTGATCTCACCTTCCGCATTCACCTGCCACCCCACAATGTTACCTGCACGAATATCTTTTTTGGATAGCGGTTCACGCTCGGCGGAATAAAATAAAACATCCGAAGCCAATTGATAAATCCTGCCATTTACCACAATCATATTTTCAGCCACACGGCTAATCATCCCACTGGCTTCAACCTCATCAATATTGTGTTCAACTTTGTATTTATCAGCTTCGTCCTGTTTTTCAATAGTTGGCACCGGTTTGATGGGGAGAAATGTGATTTTTTCCTCCGCATAGGCTACCCCGGCGAGAAGCCAGATACATCCGAATACAAACCAAATTTTTCTTTTCATTGTGTTAGTCCCTTTCTTTCCAGTAGTAAACGCCATAACCGCTACTGCTTGATAATTGGGTTTCTATTTTTTTGGTCATACCTCCTAAGAGCGCCATGGCGCCGCCGCCAGGTACGCTGATAAAACTCGGGGCATAAAGATAGGAGTCAAAATGAAGGCCGGTGGGAGATGCCATTATGGGGTTACCATCCGCATCGGTGCCAATTTGAATCAGATCGGCTTGGTTGATTACGCCGTCGCCGTTAAGATCAAAAAGCGGATCGGTAATTCTTCCGCCCTCACAGGCGTTCATCCCCCAGAAAATCGAGGTGCCGCCGGCAACGCATGGTGTGTCAGTGGGAACCGTGGACACAAAGTAAGCCACACCATCCCTTAACACCGGATCCGAAGTGATTCGCTCGCGGCTGATCGGTAAATCAAAATACCAACCCACATGACATCCGTCTCCATCCGCCGGTGAATACCAGGTCGGCACATTGGCACTCAACACCTCAAAAGTGGTTTCCACCTTTTCGGTGATGATGTTACCATCGTTATCATACTCTATTTTGCCATCCGCATCTTTTTTAGCCACATCAACGTCAGTCGTTATTGTTTCCGATGTTTGCTGAACCAGGCGAACATTCGCCTGATTTGACAGCACACGGGATCCATCTGCCGTCTCACTCGGATTGACATCCTTACAGTTACCCGGCAGGGTGGATTTGGTTTCAACCATTTTACCAAAATACTTGTCAGAAGCAGAGTTTTCAGCCGCTTCAATGCAGGCAAAATCAGTTGCATCACAATTGTGGTCATCTTTATATTTTTCAACCCACTGCTCTTGCCAATCCCACAGGGCATAAACACTCTGCACGGTGTCGTCATCAAAATCAGCCGTTCCCAGGTAGCGCCCGGTGCCGAATGAAATAAAAGAGCCTTTCTGGCTGGATTGACAAGGTATTACCACCTCCGGTTGAGTGGTGATCGGTTGCCGCAGACCATCCGCATTCACCGCTTGAAACAATGGCTCCGGTTCACCAGTCGCATTTTCAAAAGCGACATGCCACTTGGCCGGATCGGGGTCTCTCAAGTCAAATTTCCATAAATTACCTAAAAGATCGCCAGCATACGCAAAGTCCACTTTTTTATCAAGGTCTTTATCCACCAGTGAAGGGGTGGAGAGGCCGTTGCACTCGATTTTGGTACTCTCATATTCATACGGATAGGTGTCGATTTTGTACACCCTGGGTTTATCGTCTTTATCTTTGGCAATTTTGCCGGCGTTATCCAGAATAATAGCGATCAGCACCGCATGCCCTCGCAGGCTTTCATAGCCATTGCCGAAAATCACCACCCATGTTGATTCACACGTAGAAGGGTCATAGCAATCGACATAGCTGTCCACAATGAAAGGCCGGCTGTAACTGTACCCCATATCCGCGTCAGAATTGGCATGAAACAAAGCTTCGGTGCGTTCGGTGCTTATACGCACCTTGGCGGCGCCACAAGGCGGGTCACTGCACGGTTTTTCCTCGACTATCTCATTCTCTTCGAAATAATAGTCGGCGTTTTCATTAATTTTTTCGATTTCA
>JAOZRC010000482.1 GCA_029940345.1 Desulfobacterales bacterium | reverse complement strand
TTCCGTAAACGGTGGGTTCCGTTACACTCCACCCACCCTACATTTTGGGTATATTATTTTTTAGGAAATCCCTAACAGAAACGCCTGTTTTAAAATTTGCGGCAAACGCTCCGCGTGGATGCGAAAATTATTGTAAACATCGTCCACATTTTGGGCTTTCATAGGGCATCCTTATTTTAGGGCATTATTCAGTCTGTTCAGTTGAAGGAAACAAAAATGGTTTAACGCTTGCAATCATACGGTCTAATTCTTTTTGATTGTGTTTAAGAAGTTTATGTCCCCATATTTCATAAGTTTCGTTGACGCAATCATGCGCAAGCGCTTTGCCTATATCTTCGAAATTATTAAGGTTTGCAATTCCCTTTTTCAGACCTTCCGGCTCTGATTGAGAGCCAATAACGAATACCCTGTTTATCAGATCGTCCGGTATCAGCTTTTGCATACTGCCCAATCTGTCTTCGTTCAGATCAAAATCAATTAACAAAAGGAACATTCTTAATGTATATTGACGCATTTTTGAAAGATGATTGTTTGTAAAAGAATCCAATGCCTTTCTCCAACCGCCTGAAGGCTGAAGAATCTGAATAGCACGTATATTAAGGTTCGGATTCAAAAGAAAACCGTTTGCAATCTGGCGATTGGCATCATCTTCCGGAAGCACTAAAATGTGTCGTTTGTATTTGTTTGCGCTCATAGTTCCAGATCGTCACAAATTAAGGCGTCTATAAGATCACCCTTAAAAGAAATTTCACTCAGCAGTCTGGCTAAAGTTGGCTCAAGATGATTTTTTCGGAAAATCACATAAGTATTTTCATTGGAAAATTTGCGAATCGCTTCAGGATTGTGCGATGTTGCCAACAATTGTCCTCCGTTTTCGAATGAGCGCCGCAGCTTTATTAAAAGATGTCCGACTTCAGACAAAGAAAGGTGGTTATCTGGTTCGTCCCAGAAGATAAAAAGCGGGCCGTATGCAATGTTTGCCGCTAAAACGACAGCACAAAGGAAAAAGCATTTTTCTCCGTCAGACAGGTCTTCAAATTCAAAACTGATATATTCCTTATTTGCTTGAAAGCGGACACTCATCATTTTGAAATCTTTTCCGGCAAGCTCGTTTTGAAAATCCAAGTAATCAGGCATAACTTCCCGAAGATATTTATCAACATGCATGTAGGCGGCGGGATAGCGAACGAGTAATCCAGAAAACCAGTCCCCAAAGTTTTTCCCATTTCGTTCAGGCTCCAAAGTTTCGTCTTTGGATACGCCATCCATCAGGTCGGGAATCGGAGCTAAAATGATCATCCGGGCGAGCCAGGTCTTAAAAATTTGCAGATGATCGGTTTCTGACTGTATTTGGATTACCGGAAGGGCGACAAGATACCAATCCATCCTAAACTTAACTTCATCGTTTTGAAAACCGCTATGAATCGTAACCAGATAGCTAACTCTGGAATAGAGCGGTTCTCCTGAAACGCTTAATCGTTCGTCAAGAATTCGAAGCTCTTTATGATTTACAGGAAGTTCAAAGGCCAGGCTGTAGTTGTATAATTTTTCGTGAATCAGCACTTCGATTTCAAACCGCATCGGAACATCATATCTTTCACGCGTATAATCCTTGGCTTGCACCAGTTGGCGCACCCTGTTGGCACCTCGACCGATACTCTGAAGGATTTCTAATGCCGTACCAATAGTTGATTTACCGGCACCATTTTTACCAATTAAAAGGGCGGAAGGCAGATTTCCGGTATTCAATTCAAAATTTTCTAAACATCTGAAGTTATGTACATAGAGTCTTTGCAGCATAATAAGACCATTTCTAAATATACGCGTCAGTTAGAAGTGCTAAGATTCAAGTTATCATGTAACTGATTGAATTAATTGAAACTGACAAAATCAATATAAAATTTTCAGGTTCAATCCCCGATTTAAGAGTTATCAACATTTGGCAGATTTCGCTTCGCTGCATCTACCTACATTTTAACACCCTATTAACTACACTTGGGCAATCGGTTGCTTATTTTCAGCATTCACATTTTGCCGTTTTTCCCAACCCAGTTCTTTCCGAATTTCGGTAAAAATATTTTCAACATGAATTCCTTCCGATTTTTCTTCAGAATAGCTATTGTACCTTTTTTCAACCTCTTTCAGCCAGGAATCTTCCACATCAATCAGCTTTTCCGCATAGATGCTTTGTAAAAGCGTTTCCGTTAGCACCACTTTATCATCAATCGGCAACTGCAATGCCTTTTTTTCAATCGCTTTAACTTCCGATAACATCAATAACTCCTTTCATAATTTTTCCGTTTCATCCGGGAAAAAGGTTTTGTCCAGCGTTTCTTTAAATCAAATGACTTCAGCAAGCGATTCCGCAATCTGCGCCTTGATATCTTTGGCGGCGGCGTTATCCGAATCCGAACTGCTGGGTTCATTATTTTGGTAATTCTGATGAACCTTGCAATAGTCTGATCCCGCCCATAGCGTCCGATTCCGGCATGGAGCGCCTTTTTTAGTCAACGCCTGACACATAGAGGGCGAATCGGCCAGTTGCTCAACACGGGTGGTTTCCTTATTGCGCTGCAACATTTCCTGATGACGATCATTGATTACCAACGCATCGTCGTCAATTTTACCATCTAAAACCAATTGAAGCAAGGCATTGAATTCTTCCTCAAAACCGTCTAAAAGGCGCTGCGGATCCGGAAGCAGGCCTTCATCAGACGCCAATCCCACGGTAACATTGCCGTTGTAACTGAAAATACTGATTCCGATGCCCATATCACCGATACGAGGCACCCAAAACATCATGTTTCTAATTTCGCGGCCGGCAAAATAGAGCGGTTCCCGGGGGCCGGGAACATTGGTCAGCACACCGGATGCTTTGTTGCTAAAAATCTGGGCCGCTTTCAGTGCGGCCTTGGATGGTAACATACCGACAATATTTAATAAGCCGAAGCTTACGTAAGGATCAGGCGATGTTTTGAATTTATCCATGCGGCGCTTAATCTCTTTAAGACGCAACACCGGATTCTCAATATAAATGGGTAAGGAGAGAAACACCAGGCTAAACTTATTGCCCAATTCAAATTCAGTCCCGGGTTTACGGATATTGACCGGTACGGACACGCGTAAGTCAAGCTCATTCACCGGTGTGTTGAGCGTCTTCAAATAACGTCGCATGGCACCCGTTACCGTAGCGATTAACACATCATTCAGCGTAGCGGATTTGATTGCACGTCCCACGGTTTTGATTTTTTGAAGCGGCATCGGCTTGGTCCAGGCCACAGTTTTACGAACTCCGAGACGCCCTTTGAACGCAGTTTTAGGATCAGACGGCATCACCGTTAGTTTGGCCAAAACCCCTAACGCATCATTGGTTAAACCAGCAGTGAATTTGGCCATTTCGACAAAATGGGATGGATCGTTGAACGATTTTTCCACCTCTTCCAAGACTGTCATGCCGATTTTCTGAGCTGTGGCTTTGGCTGTTTCAACATTTTTAAGGATGTTTTTAAACGGTTTCAACAGATTAAAGGGCGAAGGTGTGAATTTTTTCAAAGATGGTTTTTCCGGTGCGGGCGCATCCGCTTCCTTGTCTGTCAAAGAAAGCAGCACATGAATCAATGCAATGCCATCCGCAATACAATGGTGAATACGGAAAAAAACGATTGATCCGTCACCATAATTTTCAATCAAATGAACCTGCCAAAGGGGCCGGCTTTTATCAAGCGGCATCACCATCAAATTACTGATCATTTCCCTCAGTTCAACATCGCCTCCCGGAGAGGGAAGCGCCAGGCGTAAAACATGGGAGCGGATATCATACTTGCGGTCGGTTACCCAAAGAGGCGGTCCCATCATGGAAATTGGTTTGATAATGCGCTGTTTAAAGCGTTTAAAAGATGCCATCCGACTTTCAATGGTATTTTGCAGTCGTTTAAAATCTATTTTGGCGTCAAACTCCATCAGAGCCGTGATCACCATCAGGTTGGTGGATGAATCCAAACTGAACCAGAAGTTATCTGCATTGTTTACCGGGTGACTCAAAATGCACCTCCTTCATATTTCCTTGAAAGCATCTGAAAATTATAAATTTTAATATTAGCAATGGTTAAACATTTTTACAAGCGTTAAGAAGGCTTTTAAGCGTTTTTTGTTCGCAGGTATCAAAATTATTTGACAAAATACGATTTCTGATTTAATAGGTGCGCATCTTTTACAGGTGAAGTGTCCTTATCTATAGACTTTCAGATAATTAATGTCACAAGGCCAGAGGGAGGAGGCTGTATTATAATTACCCGACGACCGATAACGCCGTGACACTATTTATCTGAAGTCTATATGGGCCTTTGAAAAGGAAAGATGGTTAGAATCCATCGCAAACCAGCCATTGCTGTGTTCGGGGACGAAAGCCGCGTAACGCCACTGGAATCACCGGGAAGGCGCGGCCAGTAGATTGATCCGTAAGCCAGAAAGCCTGCCTGTCTTTCAAAAACAATCAAAGCGCATATCTGACTTATTCGGATATGCGCTTGACTCCGGATAACTGCTGGATGCTATCCGTATCTTAAACCTTTGGGAATATTGAGACAAAGTGAAAGATACCGGTGTGAGCGTTCAGTCGTTTTTTTACCTATCTAATTATATATATCTCTCTCATACCGGGTTTTTCCTTTCTGAATTATTTCCACAAAACCATCCGTAAGAGCCTGTTTGAAAAGTCTTAAATCGGCTGCAAAAGCGTGAGAGCGGTTCT
>JAOZRC010000481.1 GCA_029940345.1 Desulfobacterales bacterium | reverse complement strand
GATGTAGGGGCGAACCTTGTGTTCGCCCGATTTGTGATAATTCACGGACTCAGGGCGAACACAAGGTTCGCCCCTACGGTGTGTCACAGTCTTAGCTTGACGCGTATGTTTACAGGGACGCTGAAATTCGTAAGGAATAATAATTGGTTTCAAAAGCAAAATCAGGAATATTTGAATCCCTGTTTAAATGATCGTAAGCCAGTTCAAATCCAAGCCAATCCGTGGCTTGATAATACAGCGAGGGTCTTATGCGATAATGATCGTCATCTCTTTCATAAAGCGCTTCATTATAAAGCATACGCCCCTCATAATCTAAGTTCGCATAACCTAACATGAAATTGAATGCCAGTTTATCGGTAAGCTGATGCTGGTATAAGCCTTCAAGATCAAGGGTCATGGTGTAATCCATGCCTGCTATCTGCGATTCATCCATTCGCTGGGAAACATTCAATCTGATCGTAACTTTAGGGCTGAAAATGTATGTAAGCATTCCTTCCAAGATAAAGTTTTCGGCCTTATCCCTGTCGCCGCTAAAATTTCTGACACCGTAACCGGCTTTAAGATAACCGGTGGTTTTCATGGTGATCTTCCAATCGATACCGCCATACGTGTCGAATTCTGTGCTGTCTAAAGTGCTATCCTGTTCATAGGCGATATCAATATAATCAATATTAGCAAACAAAGATGTTTTCGGCGTGATGGCATGAAACACGTATCCCGAATAGCCATTGTCATTGCGATCGTTACTTTGCAAAGCCAAATTGTCATAATAAAAGATGTTGTATCCCAACCTTTGCGAATCATCATAATCGTAATCATAAACAAGCGCAAAATTGCTGTATCCCAACCTTAGTTTGGTCTTTTCCGTAACATCGTAGGTGACAATCGCATCAAACAGATTACTTTGATATTTATTTACATTATAAAGCGTTGCGGTCCCAAGGCCAATGGGGTCAAAATTACTTTTATACTCGTCCGCGAGGTCTATTGACAGGCCCCCTTTGGCGTTATACAGGAAACGGCCTTGAATACTGTAGTTGTCGGTATTTTGGTCCTCATGTTCCTGATAGCGAATCAGGTCTGCCCGGCCGGATAACTGCAATTGATATTGCCTTAGCGTACTGGGATTTGATCGGGTCAACGTATAGCCCGCCGGCGTTCGGGATGATATGAATAAATTGGACCATCTTTTGCCGCTACCGGGAAACATCAGCCATAATTCAGGTGATATGGTGTAATAATAATCCTCCGTTTTGTTATCACGCTCATTAAAGAGATTGTCTGTATGGCCGCCCTCAACAGAAATTCCAGCGTGCAAATAACCACCTCCTTTTTCAAAAATTTCACCGCTTATTTCTGTCACCTCCTCTTCTTCCATTTGTTTGGCCGTTTTTTCAGCATTCACATTAAGCGGAAGTAAATAGATAAGGATCAACAAAGTCAATGCTATTCTATTTATCATATTGATTCAGTTTTTTATAAGAGGACAATCGCCGTCCTTTTAATCTGAATTGTAATTAAATTTAAAAAATGAGTGTAACCCTTTTTGTTGGGTGGGTTGCGCTTCACCCATCCTACCAGCTCAAGTATAAAACGGAAAGCCGTTCTGCTTACTTTATAAAAACAAATACTTACAAATCAAGGTCTGCTAGGGCTGATGATCCCCCCACCGGTGCTTCCACCCAAGTTGCCACTTTCCCGATAGTCAGATAAATAATCAGGACCTATGATGTCACCAATAATTCTATCTTTTTTTAAACATAAGAACAGATCTTCCAAAGTATTCGCTATTTCATTTGAACTCCTGGTTTTTTTATGCGTTGCAAGCAGGTCTTTTAACATAGTGTAGGGGTCGTAATTTGATGCCATAGCCGCTTTTATCATATTACATGCCAGTATCCCGGATTTGGATGCGCAAGTTCTGATATTTTTCATGAGACCTTCGGATGCAAAATAAACCATAAGCACCTGGAAATCTTTATTCTCTATTAAATGCGATCTTCTTAAAATTTCACATACTTTTGGCTCCATATTATTTACGTTGCCACCGTTATTATAAATTGCTTGAAGCATATCTTGCGGCTCTTCACCGCCTTCGTCAAGATATGCAATCATAATTTCATGAACCGGGGCGCCGTGCCTCTGAAGGGCGATTTTAGCGGTTTTTTCCAGATTTTGCCATTTAAGCAGTTTCTTGAAGACGTCCTGCTCCTCGGATGTCCATTTCTTAGACACCCTGGCAATTTCGATAACAATTGCCTGAAGCAATTTTAAGGGAAATTGATAAGGCATCTCCGAAGCTTCGGTAATTATTTCATCTACATCGGCGCCATCTTGCAGTGCTTGCTTTACCGCATTTTTTAAATCTTTCGCTTCTAGTTGTACAAGCTGTTTGCGGAACAGAGACCGCTCTTCATAAGTCCAGGCAGTGGAATCCTGGGTTGCTATAGCGGCTAAAGCCAAATTCGGCAACGCCATCAGCAAACTGATTAAAAATAAAATCCCCGCTTTTTTCATAATTTCCTCCTTTTCGATTTCCAAAAGTTGCTTCCGGAAAAGTTTAAAGCCTTCGAGCAGTCTGAAAAGAGTTCGTTTTTTATTCATCATAAACGGGTACACTTTCATTTATTACGCAACGCTACCCCGTTACGACAATCAAAGCTTACCAATGTGTGTTAAAAGTGACTGATTCAAATGTGTCCCACTGTCCCATTTAATGTCGGCACCCGATGTCATTTTAGGCTAAGAACATAAGACGTAATAGATTTAAAATCAATACCGTTCGGCACGGATATTGCATACAAATTTAACTATACTCAGCAAGGTCATAATTGATTTTCAAAATCAGAATCATTACGCTTCTGATGAAGGTTTCAGGTGTCAGGGCGATTCAGCGTTGTCCTGACACCTGACACCTTTATTGATTAAAATCCCAAATTATGACCTACACGAGTATATCTGAAATTATTATCTTGAAAAATTCAGCCGACTTCAGGCTAAATTCATTTTAAAAAGTTGACCCGTTAGCAAAATGACAAGTATCTCCGGTATTCAATTTATATGCAAGAATCGTTCCGAACGGTATTGCTAAATTACATGTCTTCTGAAAAACGGAGAAATTAGCCGGAAAATTCTTTTTCCGTCATTTTTTAACATTTTGTATAAGGGCCAAATACTTTTTTTCAGATAATTTTAAGTTTTTGTCGACTACTTAGGGAATTCCAAACAAATAAACTACCTGCTATGCGTAATGTTGTAGGGTGGGTGGAGTATAACGGAACCCACCGCATTTGCGTAAATGGTGGGTTCCGTTATACTCCACCCACCCTACATTTTGGGTATATTATTTTGGGGGAAATCCCTTAAACTGGCAGACAAAACTTGGTGCCGTCAATCTTGGCAGCAAAACGTTACAAACGATTCACCTGAGCCATGATTTTATTCACTTTATCCCTGATAATGCGAATCGCTTCTCCGTGGGGAATGCCGAGATGGTGGGCGATGAGCATCAGATGGCGCATTTTTTGTTCATTATTTAAGGTGCGTTTGACAAGAATATCACGCACTAAAGTGTCATACTTGACTAAAATTTTTTCATACGTGTAATCATCTTGAATTGCCAGGGTCTTTTCCAGACGTTCGGATTTGGCTTTATAAATTTTCATTTCGTTCCGAGCCTTGGCAATCTCTTTGTCACGGACACGCAACACTTCCTCATCCCATTGTTGCTGCACCGTCAGTTCCAACCGCTTGGCCTTGTTTTTGTATTTTTGAAGTTCGGTTCTGATAAACAGAATCTGATCATCGCGCTGCTGTATGGCCAGAAACAATTCATCAGCCATCTCTTTTAGAATTTTTGACAGCGTGTGAACATTTTTTCTGAAATGCAGTTCAATTTTTTCGCCCGGATCATCGGGATGAGGAGCTACCACATTCCAGCCATCCGGGGCCTGGCCCCAGCCGGCGGCAAGTTCCTCCCAACCATCTGATAGATCCTTGGCCACACCGGTCACGTCTTGCATGACAGGCGGGGATTTGCGTGGTTTCAGGTGCTTTTTCGGTTTAGCCAAAGATGGTTTGGAGCGTGGTCGTAATTGTTTGCTTTTTTTTGGCAACGGACGCACGTTAGGTCGCACGTCCGTTTGTAATACAACCTTTTTCTTAGAAACAGGAGTGGGTCTGCCGATTACGGTCGGCTGGGCAACAGCAGCCGGGCTGGATTTGACGGAAGATTTGGGTTTGGCAACTGGTTCCAAGGTTCCAGACGATTGGGTTCCGGCCACTGAGGCTGATTTTTCAGCGATGGGAGATGTCAGGGGCTTCTTTTCTGTTTTGGGGGCCGGTTGAAGTATTTTTTTCCAGCTTTTGGTTATCAAGTCCCATCCGGAAGAGGTTTCTTTGTGAATTTTGACAGACTCTTTAGCGGCCGATGCGATTTCCTTCCAACCCGAGTTTATTTTTTGCGGTTCGCTAGCGTTGTGGCTGCTTTTTTTGATGATTGAATGCGCTTTTTGCGCCTTTTTTTTAATTATGCCAAGCACACTCGGATTCCTGCTTTGTTTACCCTTTTTTGAATGTAGGGTATATTATTTTTGGGTAAATCTTAGCATCCTTCATTTTCCGGTTTACAATTCGGAGGAGTGCTAAACTTACAGTTTAGCGGTTAACAGCACAGCCGTACATCAAACGCCAAACTGTTAAAGCCTGTTCCAGATGACTTTGCGGTAAAATTTGACTTTATAATCTTATCAC
>JAOZRC010000480.1 GCA_029940345.1 Desulfobacterales bacterium | reverse complement strand
AAACTCTTGACATTGATAACAGTCGCTACGTCTGTCCCGCCTTATGTTGGTAGCCATTTTAGTCGCATTGCACTGTTATCCGCCACAACATGTATTGCACAGGTCAAATTATTTTCGGCATAAAAAATGAAGATTGAACGAATCTTCCGGGATTTCTGTAACATCCACTTTACTGAAACCGGATGACCGGAGCATCGCAACCGCTTTTTGCCGGCCCCACATCATGCCCAGGCCCATCCCTCCATCAGACAGTCCCACCGGCATACAGTGCATCAGGCTGACGGTGTAAAGAAAGGCCGCCATGGGATGCGCCAGGTTGCCGGCCAGACGGCTGTCGGCGGCAATATCGATCATGGAAAACAACCCTGCAGGTTTCAAAACGGCATAAATTTCCTTGAGCGCCGCCTGCGGCCGGGTCTGGTCATGGATGGCGTCAAATGCCGTGACATAATCGAAAGAGGCTTTAAAACCATGGTGTTGCGATAATGCAGCCGCATCCACGGTCAAAAAAGAAGCATTGGCGATGCCGTTGTTTTGGGCCTGGTGCGCCGCTGTCAGAATCACTTCGTCGGAGATATCCACCCCGATAAATTCACTTCGGGGAAAAGCCTTGGCCATCAACATCACGGCGATTCCCTCGCCGCAGCCGATATCACAGACCTTAATGCCTGATTGTAAAGCGGCGACCAAGCGCCCACCGTCAACCGAAGGCAGGAAAACATCTGTCAGCACCCGGCACTGCTTGGCATCGGCAAGCTGGGTCATAAATTGTTGAAATTCAGGATAATTGGCGTAAGGGATTCCCTGACCATCGCCAAGTCCCTTGACCACGCCTTGAAAAGCGCATTGGGTCAACAGGGGGATTTCCTGGGTGTACACGCCCATATTCTGATGCCCGGCGCGTCGAGCTAAAAGATCACCGTGTTCGGCGGGCAGCTCAAAAAGATCCGTACCATCCGAATCGGCGGACAGTTCCACAATCCCGCCACAGGCCATCACCCCAAGCCATTCGGTGACATAACGCACGTTCAGACCGGCTCGGGCAGAAATTGTTGAAGCACTTTGGGGAGCGTCTGATTGATCAAGGACATCAAAAAGGCCGGTGCGGTAGCCGATGGCCATAGCCAGGTTAAGGGCGCCGTAATTTAAAATGGCGGTCATTTTCTCTGAAAAGGGTTGTACAGGCTGTTCAGATTTCATCTGAATCTCCTTTATATAACTTTCAAACAGGCTCTTAATAATCGTTCACTTCCCCCTTTGAGCGGAACGGTTTTCCGCTCTACGTGACCACAGCAGCGCGTGAGTGTGTGGCGCGGGAAGCTGTCCCGCGTTTGTTTGCATGTGGAGGGGAGTGAACGGTTACGTTCCACCCATGTTCAGGATTTGAGGATTTTACACATCAGAACAAAAAGGTGCCGCCTGCGCCCGTTGCACTTTAACTTTTTTCCACACATCACCGATTACATAAGGCTCATTTTTAAGCCATTGTTCCTCCAGATCGTCTCGGGAAGGGAAATCGCATACGATCATCGATCCGATCATCTTCCCGTCGTCACTCAGAAAAGCGGCGGCATATAGCCATTTGCCGGCATCATACCATTCTTTGGCCGATTTCAAATGCGCCTCGCGAGCCGCCAATCTTCTTTCTAAAGCCTTGTCGTCAGTTCCGTCATACCCAATCACGATAAATTGCATCTTATCCTCCATCGTTGGCTGTCTGTCGTTAAACGGTTTTACATAGTGCAAACAAATTATTTCATTGCAAAACACTATTATCCTAATCTTTAATAAACTGCAAGCTTGTGTTCGGCCAATAATCGCCATCCAATTCATTTACCAGCGAAAAGACAATGCCGATTTTATGTTTTCCAATCGTACTCATTGTTCAACGTCCTCAGATTCAAAAACGTTCATCGTATTTCTTCAAATGCATATCAATAACAAATGTATTGTCATTCAGGCATCATTCATTTTTAGGTAACAGATTGTAATTCCGCCGTGAGGCGAGAATAGAAGCCGCCTTACGGCAGAACTGCGAACCAGAGATAAAAAGTGTCAACCACTTTCAGTGTTATATAAAGGAAGCCGACATTTAGAGCATGTTTGAAAAGTCTTAAATCGGCTGCAAAAGCGTGAGAGCGGTTCTGATTTCCGCAAATTTCATGGCAATAGGCCGGCTATTCCCTTAAAATTTGCGAAAATCAGCCCTCGCTCTCACACTTTTTCGCTTCGATCACGACTTTCCAAACAGGCTCTTAGATAATTAATTTGGCTGCCAACAACAGATATAGAATATTTTGGGGTTCATCATTAAAATATCTTGACACCTATTTTACCATCTGCTATTTATTACGAAAATTTACGGAAATTGCAACTTATGAAAAAAATACTATCTATTATCAACCTTATTATTATTGGCCTTGTAGCGGAGGTTTTGGTCCTGCTACAGGGAAAAAGGCTGGTGATGGATTAAGTACGCTTAACGTACATAGAAAAACAAAAAATCCGTTACCAGCCAAGCTGGTAACGGATTTTTTTTTGCCGTAAAACATTCAGACAATCAATTTCACTGCGTTATCGGTCGGAGATATACTATGGTGTATTATCTCCTTCCTCTAGCCTTGTGAGATTGATTATCTGAACGTTTACAATCAATAGTTGATATTATGGGAAAGGATACCGAATGCAAAGTGATAACGTCAAAAAAGGGATTGAAAGAGCGCCGCACCGTTCATTGTTTAAAGCAATGGGATATACGAATACAGAAATTCAGCGACCGTTGATTGGCATCGCCAATTCGGCCAATGCGATCATCCCGGGACACATTCATCTGAACCTGATTGCCGAAGCGGTCAAAGCAGGCGTTTACATGGCCGGCGGCACACCCATAGAATTCGGAACCATCGGTGTTTGTGATGGCATTGCGATGAATCACCTTGGCATGAAATATTCTTTGGCCAGTCGTGAACTGATTGCCGATTCCATTGAAGTGATGGCGATTGCGCATGCGTTTGATGCGATGGTGATGATTACCAACTGCGATAAAATCGTTCCCGGTATGCTGATGGCCTGTGCACGTCTTAATTTGCCTTCGATTGTGATCAGTGGCGGGCCCATGCTGGCCGGAGAACATTGTACGAACACCGGAACCAAAGCGATTGATTTAATCACCGTATTTGAAGCCGTGGGCGCGGTGCGTTCCGGCCGTATGACCGAAGTGGAATTGGCCGAAGTTGAAGATGCCGCCTGTCCCACCTGCGGATCCTGCGCCGGTATGTTCACCGCCAATTCCATGAACTGTCTGACCGAAGCGATCGGTATGGGCCTTCCGGGAAACGGCACGATTCCGGCGGTGATGGCGGCGCGCATCCGTTTGGCCAAAGAAGCCGGCATGAAGGTTCTGGACCTTGTAAAACAGGATATCACACCTCGCAAAATTATGACGCCGCTGGCGTTTCAAAATGCGCTCACAGTGGATATGGCACTGGGATGTTCGACCAACACGGTGCTGCATCTGACAGCGATTGCCCATGAAGCCGGCGTTCCGCTGGAACTCAATCAGATAAATACGATTAGCCAGGCCACGCCGCATCTGTGTTCTTTAAGCCCCGGCGGCCAACATCATATTCAGGATTTGAACCGCGCCGGTGGTATTCAGGCGGTGATGAAGGCGTTAGCGAAGAAAGGGTTGATTAACGAAACCTGTCAGACCGTAACAGGTGCGACGGTTGGTGAAAATATCCGCAACAGCAAAATTGTTGATCAACAGGTGATCCGTTCGGTTGAAAATCCTTACCATGAGCAAGGCGGTTTGGTCGCATTATTCGGCAACCTTGCGCCGGATGGCTGCGTTGTCAAACAAGCGGCCGTATTAGAGGAAATGTTGACTCACCAAGGCCCGGCGCGTGTGTTTGAATCTGAAGAAACCGCTACGGAAGCGATTATGAACGGAAAGATAAACAAAGGCGATGTGATTGTTATCCGTTACGAAGGTCCCAAAGGCGGCCCCGGTATGCGCGAAATGCTCACGCCCACTTCCACCATTGCCGGTATGCAGTTGGATGACTCGGTGGCCTTAATTACTGACGGGCGTTTTTCAGGCGGCACCCGCGGTGCGTCCATCGGGCATGTTTCCCCGGAAGCGATGGAAGGCGGACCGATCGCGCTGATCAAAGAAGGTGACATGATTGCGATTGATATTCCGGCCAAAAAGATCACCCTTAACGTTTCCGACGAAGAGATGCGGAAGCGACGGGAGGCATGGTCGCCGCCAGAGCCGAAAATCACCCACGGGTATTTGGCTCGCTATGCGCGGCTAGTTTCTTCTGCTGGGGATGGTGCGGTTGTTAAGTGATTGATAATTTATCAGGAAAAATATTAGGGATCAGTTAGGGAAAACCAAAAATCATGTCGGTTAATATGTCAAATTAAATATTAACCGGCAAAAAGCCGTATAAAATAACTGGTTATACCCAACCAAAGGAATAAAGATGACAATTGAATCGTGGATGATATATTTGGCATTGGTAATAGTAGCCACTGCAACACCAGGTCCAGCAGTCCTTTTCATTATTACAAATTCAACATTGCATGGTTGGAAAAAAGCTATTTACGCCGCACTTGGCAATATTGTTGGGCTTTTTTGCCTTGGTATTATAGCTATCACAGGATTGGGGACAATATTGAATACATCAGTAGCATTGTTCAATATTATTAAATATGCTGGTGCTGCTTATCTGATCTATTTAGGTCT
>JAOZRC010000479.1 GCA_029940345.1 Desulfobacterales bacterium | reverse complement strand
TGTCCCTAACGCGTGATAAATCCGAAATGATTTGAAACGCAGGCATCCTCTGTTAAGGGTAAAAATAGTTAACAATTTTTCCTATTTCTATCGCTCATACGAAAAATGAAGGATGCCGAAACACAAATGTGATCCGGGCGGACGAAGGCAGCCGAAGCCTTCTCCGCCTTTTTCAATGTAAAACAAGGAGTCCGTGCCATGGTAGACATGACCTATCTGTTTCAAAACCTGATCAACGCCTTGCAATGGGGCAGTTTTTATGCACTGATTGCCCTGGGTTATTCCATGGTGTACAGCATTTTGATGCTCTTTAATTTTGCCCATGGCGATATTTTCATGGTGGGCGCGTATATTGGCTTCGGAGTGGCTACCGGCCTCGTTGCGCTGTGCGAAATGGGAGCCATCGCGCCTCCCGGTTGGGTGATCCTGGTACTGACCATTTTAATATCCATGTTTCTGACTTCTTTTGTGGGCATGTTCGTCGAAAGGGTCGGCTACCGTCCGTTGCGTGAAGCACCTCGGGCATCAGCAGCTATCACCGGTTTGATGATCGGCATCATCTTAGAGACCGGCAACTTGTGGCTATTGGGCGCTCAACGCGTCAAATTTCCATCCCTGATTCAATCGACCACTTACAATCTTGGCGGCGTTTTTGTCACCAATAAGAAAATAATGATCGTTGTCGTATCCTTATCGCTCATGCTTGCGCTGCATCTGTTTATTAAAAAATCCAAATACGGCATGGCAATGCGCGCAATGGCGTTTGATTACGTGGTGGTGCCCCTGATGGGTGTTTCCATCAATACGATTGCGGCGATGACCTTTGCCATCGGTTCGGCGCTGGCTGCTGTGGCCGGTATCCTTTTCGGCGTCGCCTATCCGGTCTTAGACCCTTACATGGGCATCTTATTCGGATGGAAAGCGTTTGTCGCCGCTATTTTAGGGGGGCGCGGTTCAATTATGGGCGCAACCCTGGCTGGCTTTCTACTGGCCTTCATTGAAATTTTTGTACCGATTATCTTTCCATCAACCTTACGGGATTTGATCGCCTACTCCATTGTGTTGATCATTTTGGCTTTCAGACCCCATGGTTTTTTTGGCGAACCTTACAGCGCTAAATTGCGGCTCTAATGTCAGAAATCGCATTCTGCAAGTAATCCGGTTTTTTCAAAAAACCGGATTGCTAAAAAACCGGAAAACATTTTTATATAGGTACTTATAATAGAGAGGCTCATGCAGATATGGAAGTAACAAACGAAAACACGCCTAAAGAGAAAAAGGGGCTGAAACAAAAAATCAGGGCTTTTTTTGCTCAGGCACCGCTCATAGGCTTGATAATAAGCGCGCTGATCGCGGTTATCCTCGAACAAACTGTCGGGGATTTGTTGGCAAATCTCATCGGCTTATCCAAAATCCCAACGCTTTTCGGTTTTCTGATTATACTCAAAAAGCCATTGCTAATCCCCAGCGCCATGCTATATGTCTTTATCATATATGTGTTGCCGCTCATCATCATTGGTAAGTTTACGACACCGTTAATGAACGCTATAGCTGCCTGGCTCTTCAAAGCGCATAAGCTGATCAGCGGCGTCATCTATATCGGCTTGCTTTATTTGATACTCCATCTGTGGGCGGACATCAGCCAATACCGCCTTCTGACGCTTAAACTCACACTGATTGCCGTTATTGTGACATTGAGTTTAAATGTGATTAACGGGTATATGGGTGAGTTTTCCTGTTCCCACCCCGGGTTTATGGCGCTGGGCGCTTATACTAGTTCGGTGATCACTTTAATGTTCTTTGTTGATGGCAAAATCATCTCTGAAGCGTTGCTCCCAATCTCTTTGGCTCCGTTCGTATTTCCCTTCAGCTTGATTATCGGCGGCTTTAGCGCCTCTGTCGGCGCCTTAATTATCGCTATTCCCTCTTTTCGAACACGCGGGGACTATCTGGCGATCATATCGCTGGCATTCCTGTTTATCGTCAAAAGCGCCATTGAAAACCTTGAATTCATCGGAGGGCCCCGTGGTCTCTCCAGCCAACCGGATGTGGCTGATCTTGCCACGGTTTTCTTATGGACAGTCGCTTGTGTTTGGATTATCAACAATTTTGTCCGCTCTGTTATGGGTAAAGCCTTAAATGCGGTGCGCGATGATGAACTGGCGGCTGACGCCATGACCGTGAACACCCGTCGCACCAAATTGGTGGCCTTTATGTTTTCCGCGTTCTGGGCTGGCATCGCTGGCGGTTTGTTCGCCCATGTGTTGCGTTATATCAATCCCGCCACCTTCGGTATTCAGAAACTGGCGGAAGTGCTGGCCATGGTTTATTTTGGAGGACTGAATTCTGTTTATGGATCGGTTGTCGGCGCTGTCAGTTTGAGCATACTGGGTGAAGCGTTACGCCCGTTAGAGCTTTTTAAATGGATCGTTATCCCGTTGATGCTGATTTTGATTATGATTTATCGACCCACCGGACTGATCGCTTTTAAAGAGTTCAATGTCCGTGAAATTATCAAACCCAAATTAAGCCCCCCCAAAGAGGTGTAACATGCCATTGCTTCAGGTTAAAAATATGACTCACTATTTCGGTGGCTTGCGCGCGGTCAGCAATTTTGATCTTGAAATCGAAGCCGGCCAGATCAGGGGACTCATCGGGCCCAACGGAGCCGGTAAAACCACGATTTTCAATCTTCTGACCGGGATACACAAACCTACTGAAGGCGCTATCACATTGGACGGTGAAAATGTCGTGGGCTTGCGCCCCCATCTGATTGCATCCCGGGGTCTCGGTCGAACGTTTCAAAATATTTGTTTATGGCGCCACATGACCGTTCTGGAACATGTCAAAATGGCCTGCTACGCGAAACTGACTTACGGATTGACAGGCGCATTTTTCGGCACGGCCAAGCGCCATCGTGAAGAAGCACAAATCGAAACCAAAGCGCTTGGATTATTAAAAATGTTGGGCATTGAACACTTTGCCGGCGATAACGTTTTGAATTTGTCCTATGGCGCACAACGACGCGTTGAAATGGCGCGCGCCCTGGCCACCGAACCCAAAGTTCTTTTGCTGGATGAACCCACCGCCGGTATGAATCCGGAAGAACTCTCCCAGATGATGGCGATTATCCGTCAGGTTCACCAGGAATTCGGCCTGGCGATATTTCTCATCGAACATCGCCTGCGAGTGGTTATGGAACTATGCGAAAAGATTCAAACCCTTGTTTTCGGAGAAGTGATCTCCGAAGGCGGGCCCGAGGAAATCCAAAACGATCCAAAAGTGATTGACGCCTATCTGGGTAAGGAGGCTGTGGAATAATGCTGTTAACCGTAGAAAATCTGAATGTGGCGTATGGCAAAATAAAAGCGTTGCACGGCATCAATTTTCAAATCGACAAAGGCGAGATCGTCTGCATCATCGGCGCGAATGGCGCTGGCAAGAGTACAACGCTACGCGCCATTTCCCAGATGATCAAAGTGGATCGCAGTTCCCGCATGAATTACGATGGCCATGATCTGATGAAATATCAAGCGGATAAAGTCGTCAGCGAGTTGGACATATCCCATGTTCCCGAAGGAAGGCGCTTATTCGGCAACCTGACGATTATGGAAAATATGACCTTAGCCTGTTTTGCCCGCAAAGACCGCGAACAGATTAAAAAGGACCGTAGGCGCGTGTTTTCCATCTTTCCGCGCCTTGAAGAACGTAAAGACCAGAAAGCGGGCACTTTAAGCGGCGGTGAACAACAGATGCTTGCCGTAGGTCGTGCGTATATGAGCGGCAAAAAAATGATGCTCTTAGATGAACCGTCCATGGGATTGGCTCCGCTTTTGATGTTAAGCATGTTCGACGCCCTCAAGGAGATCAACCAGGAAGGCACCACCATTTTGCTGGTGGAACAAAACGCGCGCCTGGCGCTGAAATTTGCGCAACGCGGCTATGTTCTGGAAAATGGCAATATAGCGCTGGAAGGCCGGGCGTCTGATCTGTTGGAAAATCCGGAGGTACAGAAAGTTTATCTTGGTGGTTGATAACATACACTGATCCGACTTTGGTTTTCCGGGATATAGAGGTGCAAGCTTCAGCTTGCGAGTGCTTTCTGGAAAAACTGAATTGGAATCCTATAATCATTAAATTAAGGGACAAAAATGAATCTGTTTAGGGTAATTGTGTTTTCAACAATCGTTAGCTTCATGTCTGTTTTTTGGGGATGTGTTACTACCAAGAACCTATCCTACAATAAAAATATCACTGAACAATGTCGCGTGTCAGATCCGGATATATCTGAAAAATACAAAGGTGAATGCAAAAACGGCTTGGCAGATGGCTATGGCATAGCTGAAGGCATGGATAGATATGAAGGCTATTTTAAAGCAGGTAAATTGCATGGAAACGGCGTGTATGTATGGGCGAGTGACAGCCGTTATAGTTGTGACTGTTATGAAGGTGAATTTTTAAATGGCAAAAGGCATGGAAACGGCGTGTTTATATGGGCGAATGGTGATCGTTATGAAGGTGAATTCAGGAACGGTAAACGAAGCGGTAAGGGCATTCTGATAAAAGCGGATGGTGAACGGCAGATGTATCTTAATGGCAAAAGGGTTAAGGAAGGCTCCTTCAGACGCTTTAGAAGCTTTGACAGCAAAAGTTCTTGTAGGTGTTACAACGGCGGCTAATTTGGCTACGACTGCTGCACGATTATTTAGAGCCTGTTTGGAAAGTCGTGATCGAAGCGAAAAAGTGTGAGAGCGAGGGC
>JAOZRC010000032.1 GCA_029940345.1 Desulfobacterales bacterium | reverse complement strand
AAGACGCTATCGTGCGGGTGCAAAACCCGGTTCAGTTGGATGACTCCTCCGAACCCGAACCGGATATCGCGTTATTATTGCCTCGCAAAGATTATTATGCAACGCGACATCCTACACCTAATGATATTTTCCTGATTGTGGAAGTCGCTGATACGACGATTAGGTATGACCGGAAAGTGAAACTTCCGCTATACGGTCAGGCAGGTGTCAGAGAGTATTGGTTGGTGGATTTAAACGCCCAATGCGTAGAAGTCTATACTCAGCCGTTTGAAAACGGCTATAAAAAACTCGGCAAATTTTTTCAAACCGATATTGTGGTTTCACTGGCTTTTCCTGAAATTGAGATAGCGGTTGATGATATTTTAGGATGATTGTTTAGTCACCACTTTTAATTTGAAATCGCTGTGAAGATATGATGAAAACAGACCCTGACAAAAACGCATCTAAACTGCCCATCGGTGTATCCGATTTCAGGGAAATGCGTGAAGACGGATTTTATTATGTCGATAAAACTCACTTAATAAAATAAATTATTGATGACGCCGCCAAAGTGATTTTGCTGCCGCGTCCACGGCGTTTCGGTAAAACCTTAAACCTGAGTATGCTGAAATATTTTTTCAATAAAAGCAACGGTAACAGCGGCTCCCTTTTTGAAAAAACACAGATATATCCGACCGACACATTTCGCCATCATCAAGGGCAATACCCGGTGATTTATATAACATTTAAGGATATAAAACAACTTTCATGGGATGTCTGCTTCGGCAAAATAGCCAACCTGATTCGAGATTGTGTTAATGTGCATAAAGAACTTTTGATATCGGAAGAAATTGATGAAGCCGATCGAAACTCAATTGATCGAATCATACAGCGCAAGGCCGACTTTTATGAATATGAAGACGCTTTAAGGCTTTTGAGCCGTTGTCTTTATTTACACTACAAAAGCAAAGTCGTTATTCTGATAGACGAATATGACACGCCGATTCATGCGGCCTATCTCAAAGGATACTATGACGAAATCATCAGCTTTATGCGCAACTTTCTTGGCAGCGGTTTAAAAGATAATGAATTTCTATACAAAAGCGTTTTAACAGGAATACTCCGTGTCGCCAAAGAATCCGTGTTTTCCGGGCTAAATAATCTTGGTGTTTATACGCTTTTGAATCGGAAGTTCGCCGATGTTTGCGGATTTACCGAAACGGAAGTGCGACAGATGCTTAAAGTTTATGACATTGCTGATCAATACGAAACCGTTTCCGATTGGTATAATGGTTATCAATTCGGGGATGCCGTTATTTATAACCCTTGGTCTGTTTTAAACTATATTAATAATCAAGAGGGCGGCCAACCCTATTGGGCCAACACCGCCAGCACCGCATTGATTGAGCGTTTAGCGACGCGCGGCGGAAGGGAAATTCGTGAAGAAGTGGGGCGTCTCCTGGAAAGGCGCATTGTTGAGCAACCGATCTATGAAAGCATCGTCATGCGTGATATAGATCGGAGCGACAATCTTTTCTGGAGTTTTATGCTATTTTCCGGTTATCTTAAACCTGTTCAACGGATTGATCATAACCTGGCGCCTTGAAATACCCAACCAGGAAGTACGCACCATATATGTAGGACTGGTGCATACATGGTTTGCCGAAAAAGTCGAATCGGAACGGCTCCGAAGATTGATAATCGCATTGGAAAACGGTGAAGTTGAGATATTTGAAGACCTGTTGGCCGATATGGTGGTAAAGGTGCTAAGTTGGCATGATACGCGAGCGCCTGACGCCGAGCAGTTTTACCATGCGTTTGTACTCGGTGTGTTTGTCTGGATGTCAGGTAAATATGAAATCAAAAGCAACCGGGAAGCCGGCCTGGGACGCTATGATGTGATGCTCATGCCCAAAGATCGCAACCGCCGCGGGATTATTCTTGAATTTAAAAAAGTCAACACACGTCGTAAAGAAACACCCGAACAAGCTTTGGCCAAAGCGATAGCTCAGATTGAAACCAAACGCTACACCGCTGAACTGGAAGATGCCGGCGTAACCGAAATCCTTAAACTTGCGATTGCATTTCAGGGCAAGGAGTTGTGGGTGAAGCAAGTCTGACAAATGAGGGGCTGCTTTTTGAACACTGAAACTTGAAACTTACTGCCGGATACCAGCAATGCTTCTATCTTGTCACAATCTGACATTAAAATATCCTCACAATAGCCGCCCGGTGTTAGATAATCTGTCCTTTAAAATCACCAAACCGGGTTTGCATGCGTTGTTTGGTCATTCAGGCGCCGGTAAAACATCGCTGGCGCGGTTGATCACAGGCGAGCTTCCCGATTCAGATAAATTTTCCAGTGGCGAGATTAAAATCGGTAACATGAAAACCTTGCTCTATTCTTACAACACGGAAAGACTTCCGGGATGGTCGGCGATTTCCCATCATTTAGATAAAATCACACCGGCGTCGCGCAAAACTCAAAAGGATGATCTTATCACTTTATTCGGTCTTGAAACCTGTATGGACCAGCCATTTAATCGTCTTTCGCTGGGGCAAAAAAATCGCATCAATTTGGTTCGTTACCTGGTTCAGGATTTTGATCTCCTGGTGATGGATGAAAGCCTGGCCAATGTGGATGAACGCACGCGCGAAAAAATTATCTTAAATATAAAAACGCTTTATCCAGACCGTTTTTTGTTGTATATTTCCCATAATTTGCTTGAAGTTGCCAAATTCTGCGATCAGATCATAGTACTGCGCGCTGTAACCAGGCAGCCACAGTGCATCGTAGTCCGGGGGCAGGATCATCGTGGTCGTCAGTCCGCTGCGCAACCGCCAGAGCGCACCATGTTGGAGCTGATGAATGCTGCTTAGGCGAATTTACCAGTTTCTGATTATCTATTGCACCGGAATCGCATTGCTGTTTTTACTAAAATATGGTTTACAGCTTTCTGATTATGTCATTCCGTCTCCGTCGGAACTCTGGCAGACCGGTTGCACCGAATTTGTACGCTATTGTAAAGATGTTGCCGACACCCTGAGCGTTGCGGTTATCGGTCAGATCATATCCGTCATATTCGCTTTTATCGTGGGTATTGTGGGACGCAAAGCCACTTGGGTCGGTTCGATTGTAAAAGTGGCCGCGTATAATGTGCAAGCCTATCCCATTGTTGCCTTAGCGCCGATTATTTTTATTTTGCTGGGTGATGGCTTTCTGGCGCGCCTGCTGATAGCAGCCATGATTTGTTATTTTCCGATATTGCTTTCGGTCATTGGCGTTATGTCAGAACCGGTTGTCGATATTGAACATTTCTATCGCTGCACCGGACGGTTGCGCTGGCAATTGGAAGTTAAAATCCGTGCATTCGAAAATCTGAACAAACTGACAACGGTGATTGCCGGAAGCGCCACATTGGCGATGGCCGGAACAATTGTGGCCGAATTTATTGCGGCCAATGCGGGTATCGGCTATAGTATTCGCATCGCCCTTTATCAAAGTGATCTGGCGCGTATTTTAAGCGCTCTTTTTGTCATTGGCATCACCCTGTCGGTGTATCAGGGACTTTTAGAATGGGCGGGAGCACTTATTAAAAAAGGTTGGGAAACATAATATTGGGAAACATAATATAAGGAGTTTTTATGAAACGTTTTAATAAATGCACCTGCCAGAAAATGGTCATATTGGGCATCACCCTGGCATGGCTATCCGGTATCGTTTCTGTAGATGCCGTTAATGCCGCCGAAAAAATCAATTACCGGCTCAAATGGCTCTTCAACGCCAGTGTTGTTGGCGATTTGTATGCGGACGTTCACCACATTTTTACAGATTACGGTCTTGATGTGCGGGTGAAAGCCGGCGGTCCGGAAAGGGATGCGATCAGGGAATTGGAACTGGGGTACGCCCAATTCGGCGTTGCTTCAGCCGACCAGGTGATTCGGGCGCTATCTAAAGGCGCGCCCGTGGTAGTGATTGCCCAATTGTTTCAGGTCAATGCGCTTCAGTGGATTTACCGGGACGAACTGCCGCCGATTAAACGTCTTAGCGATCTGAAAGGCAAAATCATTGGCATCACCTACGGCGGCAATGATGAAACGATTATGCGCACCCTTATGGCCAAAGGCGGGATCAATTCCAAGGATGTCACTCTTTTCAGCGTTCGGTATGATTACACCCCTTTTTTCAAGCGCAAAGCCGATATTTGGCCTGTTTACCGCAACACCCAGGGCGTTTTTCTGAGTGCTAAATTGGCCAGGGCGGGTGAAACCGTGCGCTTTTTAGACCCATATAATTTCGGTGTCCGCTTTGTCGCCAATTCGGTTGTGACATCTGAGCAAATGATTGCCAAACATCCACAAACGGTGGTTCAATTTAAACATGCCTTACTGCAAGGATGGCGTGAAGCGCTAAGACCAGCGAACCTGGAAAAGACGATTAACGTGCTGAAACAGTTTGACAAAGATACTTCTGAAGCGCTATTAGCCCAACAACTGGCTATCACGCATACATTTATTCAGCCGTCACCGGATATAAAAATCGGTTCGATTGACACGGCGGCCTGGAAAGAAACGGAACAGATTATGCTGGCCCAAGGGTTGATAAAAAAGCCGGTCAATGTTGAAAAAGCGCTTAAAAGTATGTAAAGCGGAAAGCAGTTCCGTTTTTTATTCAACCTCGAAACCACCATTAAATATAATGTTAGAAAAAATCAGAACAGAATGATTCAAGATATCCACTTTACTTCCGATGAGTTGCTTTTGCATGGAACGCTGTCTAAACCTGACATCCGGCGGCCTCCTGTTGTGATCGGTTCGCACGGGTTGCTCAGTGACGGCAATTCTCCTAAGCAGATCCGCATGGCGCAAGCTTGTAATCAACACAATATCGCTTTTTTCGGGTTTGATCATCGTGGCTGCGGACAAAGCCAGGGTATTTTTCAGGACGTAACCACCCTTAACGCCCGCTGTAACGATTTAATCGCAGCTATCAAAGTAATGCAAAACCGGGATGATATTGGCGACGAGATCGGTTTGTTCGGTAGCAGTTTGGGAGGAACCGCCTGTTTAAGCGTGGCCGCACGAATGAAAGTTGCCGCAATGGCAATTGTGGCGTCCCCGGTGCGAAGTCGTGACTTGGAACATGTATCCCAATCATCCGATGAACTCGGCGCTTTACCCTTTTCGTTTTATAAAAAGAATCTGCAATTCGATATTTCCGCCACGCTTGCTTCGGCCAATACGATTCTTATCTTTCATGGCGACAATGACGCCATTGTCCCACTTACCAATGCCCATGAAATCATGGCAAAAGCGGGGCCCCCAAAAAAACTGATCGTCCAAAAAAACGGTGATCATCGCATGAGCAACCCGGAAGACCAGAAACAGTTTATCCGGCAGGCGGTGTCATGGTTTGATTCGCATCTGTCGCCCGGCTGAATATTTTCCATGAGGCTCGGCCCGGTAACGTGAAAATGGCGGGAACTTCCTGCCGTATTGAAACATAAGAAGGAGATATTTAATGAAATCGATACAATTTTTTATTATTCTTGTAACAGCAATGCTTATTGTCAGTAGCGCGGAGAATCCTGTTTCCGCTGAAATCATTTTAGGACAATCGTGCGCGCTCTCCGGACCGACATCATTTTTAGGCTCCCAAATGAACAAAGGCGCTTTGGCCTATTTTAATAGCCACGCAGATGGAATCATGTTAAAAGCTTTAGATGACAAATATGAACCGGATCGGTGTATTAAAAACACGCAAACGTTTATCCAGGAGAAAGTGGACGCGCTGTTCGGTTACGTTGGCACGCCGACGTCGAAAGTTGCCGTACCCCTGGCAACCCAGAATAAGATGATCTATTTTGGCGCCTTCACAGGTGCAGGTTTTTTAAGTGACCATAGCACCAATCCGTATACGTTCAGCCTGCGCGCCAGTTATGATGCTGAAATCGAAAACATGGTCAGACGCTTAAAAGATGATTTGAATATTACCAAAATCGGGTTGTTTGTTCAAAGAGACGCTTTCGGACTCGCCGGCGTGCAAGCCGCTGTCAAAGCAGTCAATAAAATTAACGGTGTTTCTATCATTCCGGAGGTTCCGGATATACCCGCTGATAATGCGCCGGTCGGAACATGGAAAGCGTTTTGGCGCATGGTGCCCAATTATAAACGCAACACCATCGCGGTGGGGTGTGATGCGCGTAAGTTATCAGGAAACCGGGTGGAAGCGGTTATTTTAGTTGGCGCTTACCGACCCTGTGCTGAGGCGATCAATCGGTGGCATAAACTCAATTTCGATGCGGTTTTTATCAATATCTCTTTTGTCGGAAGCCGCGGTCTGGCCGAACGCTGCAAGAGTCTCAAAAACGTGTATATCAGCCAGGTGATGCCCAGTCCGTGGGACGTGACCATTCCCATTGTGAAAGAATATCAAACGGCGCTGGGCGGAGATTACGGCTTTGTCAGCCTGGAAGGCTATATTGCCGCCAAGGTTTTCCATAAAGTGCTAAACGATGCCGGTGCGACCCTGAATGCGAATGTGCTTAAAACGAGCCTTGAAGCCATGTCGAACTATGATGTGGGCGGATTGAAAATTTCTTATAGCGCTTCAGACCATCGCGGGTTGGACCAAACCTATTTAACCAAAGTTGAAAAACTGGAAGGGAAATATAAGTTCATCTATGTTGACAAGCTTACCCGTGAGTAGATCCATGATTGATTTTAAGGAATGGAGACAATACCCATTTTCAGAAGAGGAGTGCAAACTTCAGTTTGCGTCACAGCATCGCAAACTGAAGTTTGCACTCCGGAATGGGGAAGTTATTTCGGCATCCTTCATATCAGGCTTAAAGTAGTTTACACTTTTTTCGCAATGAGGCAGCAAAAATTTCGATAGACTTTCAGTTTATACAGCACAATCTCGCAATCTGAAAAAGTGCGTTACGATTCATCACAGGCACCTAAAGCTAAAATGATCTTCAACCAGAAATTTATAACACACTTTACTTTTGAAAGGATAGGAAAAAATAGCCAAAGTACAAAAAGGTAGATCAAAAATATATACGGTGTCAAGCAAAGATATCGCTTATAATTTCCTATTGCGTCAAAACCAAAACCGAATCATTTATACCTGAACGTCAGTGGCTTTTAAAACAATAGCAGTACGAGTAGGTAAGTAAAGAAGGATTTGGGGGCGCTTAGAAGTGGATGTTTGGTCAATGAGGGCTTCATGAAGCTGGCCGGGAACCAGTCTTGCCTGGCCGCCATAAATTTCGGCATCGCTGTCAGTGAGCATGCGATATTTGGCTGCCGGCGCTTCAAAAGGGTAATCGGTGTAGGATTGCCAGGGGTGGAAATTAAAAGCGAACACCAGGCCGGCGCGTTCGAATATGATGATCTTATCATCCGAATGTTCATGCAAAAGTTGGGGCGTAAACCCGGCAAGCAGTCGGTATTTTTTGGCGATGGCCAGCATGTCCTGATCAAATTTAGCCAAGAACCGATACACCAAATTTTTGTCATCCGCAAGTTGCCACTGTCGCCGGGCATAGCGATATGACCAGTTATTGCCTTGACGGGGAAAATCAATCCATTCGGGATGGCCGAATTCATTGCCCATAAAATTCAGGTAACCGTGGCCGGCGGCAGCCAGGGTGATCAGACGGATCATTTTATGCAAGGCCAGCCCGCGATCTGTTTTGATAGTGCGTTTATCAACCGCCATGCAATGATACATATCCGCACCGATCAGTCTGAAAATCAAGGTTTGATCGCCCACCAGGGCCTGATCGTGAGACTCGGCATAACTGATCGTTTTTTCGGCATGGCGGCGGTCGGTTAACGTATGCCATAGCGCTCCCATAGACCACGCTTCATCCGGGATGTCTTTGGTCAGGCGAATCCAGTGATCGGGCACGCCCATGGCAAACCGATAGTCAAAGCCGACGCCGCCTTTTTCCGCAGGCATTGCCAGTCCCGGCATCCCGCTGATGTCCTCGGCAATGGTGATCGCATCAGGCCGTACGAAATGGATCAGACGGTTGGCTAACGCCAGATAGGTGTAAGCATCCTCATCAACACTGTCATCAAAATAATCGGCGTAGGAAGTGAATGCCCGTTCTAATCCGTGGTGATGATATAGCATACTGGTGACGCCGTCAAAACGGAAGCCGTCAAAATGGTACTCATCCAACCAAAAACGGCAGTTGGAAAGCAAAAAGTGAAGTACCTGGTATTTGGCGTAATCAAAGCAGCGGGAATCCCAGGCGATGTGGTCGCCGCGAGAGCCTTGATGAAAGTATTGCCACGGGGTTCCGTCAAAGTGACTGAGGCCTTCGGCCACATTTTTAACCGCATGGGAATGGATGATATCCATGATGACGCGCAGACCGGCTTGGTGGGCCGTGTCAATCAGTTCTTTGAGTTCTTCCGGCGTGCCGTAACGGGAGGAAGCGGCAAAAAAGCCGGACACCTGATAGCCGAATGAACCGTAATAGGGATGTTCCTGGATGGCCATCAACTGGATCGTATTATAACCAGCCTGAACAATGCGAGGGATAACCTGTTGGGTGAACTCACGAAACGCACCGATCTTTTCCGCTTCCTGGGCCATACCCACATGGGCTTCATAGATCAGTAACGGTTCCACCAAACGTTGAAAACCAGGTGGTTGAAAAACCGGTAGGCGCCATTGGTAAGGCGATGGGGGGTACCACACCTGCGCGTTAAAAATCAGCGTTTGGTGATCCTGAACCGTGCGTCGGGCATAAGCGGGGATGCGATCGCCTTCCCCACCCGGCCATTTAAGATGCAGCCGGTACAAATCGCCATGGTTCAAGGCGGAGGCCGGCAGATGTATTTCCCATACGCCGTCAGCGTTGATCCGGGTTAAGGCAAATTGGGACGCTGCCCGCCAAGCGGTCATATCAGCGATCAAATAAACCGCCGTGGCATTGGGTGCCCATTCCCTGAACACCCATTGATCATCCCTGAAATGAAGTCCGAAATATTCGTGTCCGGCCGCCCAGTCTGCCATAGCGGTATCGGTTTGTTCCGTAAACCCGCAGTCATCCTCTTTGCAATGAAGTCCGAGGTGTTCGTTTCCGGCAACCCGTGTAAAAGGATCTGTTTTTTCTGAGCAAAGTCGCCTGGCGGTCAGATGAATATGTTCGATTCGCTTGCGAAGGATATCGGCATACGGGCGCAGATAGGGATCGGAGGCCAGCAGCACATTTAATTGTTCCTGAATCAGGTCCATAGGCAAGTGGCAGGTAAGGGTTTTGTAGAGACAAGGCATGCCTTGTCTCTACGATTGCAAACCGGAAAATGAAGGACGCCAATGTGCGTAACAACCGTTACAATTTTACAAACGGGTTGGTGCGTTTTTCAACACCGATGGTTGTTTCCGGGCCGTGCCCGGTATAAACTGTGACATCATCACCTAAGGAAAACAGTTTATTTTGGATGCTAGCGATGAGGACGCCATAATCCCCACCCGGCAAATCGGTGCGTCCGATGGATCCCGCAAAAAGGGTGTCACCCACAAACAACGCGCTATCCGTATAAAAAGAGACGCCGCCGAGTGAATGGCCCGGCGTGTGAATCACTTGCAGCGTAATTTCTCCGAAAGTGATAGTTTGACCTTCTTCCAGCAATTTGTCAGGACCAGGCGAATTTTCGGCGGAAAGGCCGAATGATCCTGCCGTGGCAGTGAGTTGTTCCAGCATGGGAACGTCTTCTTTATGAATCATCAGATCAGCGCCGGTGACTTCCTTTAAACGCTTGTTGGCACCAACATGGTCAAAATGGCCATGAGTATTGAGGATATATTTAACTTTTAATTCAGATTTGGCCAAAGTCAGTAAAATCCGATCTGCTTCATCGCCCGGATCGATAACGACCGCTTCCTTGGTTTTTTCACATCCTAAGATAAAACAGTTTGCCTGGATTGGGCCAACAGTCAATTTTTCTATAATCAAAATATACTCCTATGTTTTGGTGGCTATCAGCACAAGGCGGGACAAAGTAAAGCGGAAAGCCGTTCCGCTTCTCCAACCTTGATGCGGCTATGAACGACGCGGAACAGCTTTCCACGTTACATTGGGGTTCCGGCCTATGTTGGTAGCCGTTTTGGTTTCAGGTGTCAGGTTTCAGATCGTTGCTGCCGAACATTGAAACCTGAACTGACAGTCTTGATTGACACTATAGACACGGATCAATCCGGTTTAACCACCCGCCTGACTCTTTTACGCACTTGCGAAGTCACTTGAATGGTCGAATCGGCGGATCGCATCGGTTGAGGCCGCTCATCATTTATCGGCTTTGGCCATAAAGCGCCTGGATCAGGCACCGGATGTTTTTCGGCCGCCTTAGCCGTTTTTGAATCCGTATCCTTAAAGATGGTGTCAGGAATTTCAGTTTCGATACTGATCTCGTCATTTTGCAAAGCCAAATGAATTGAATCCAGGATACCATTGATAAAGGCACCCGATTCTTCATAACCGAAATCCTTGCCGATATCAATGGCTTCATTAATGGAAACCTTGTGGGGGATATCCTGACAAAAAATCATTTCAAAAACAGCGATCCGCATCACATTGCGGTCGACGCTAGACATACGATCAATTTTCCAATTATCCGAATATTTCGCGATAACCGAATCAATTGAGGCGCGTGTGTGATTCACCCCTTTCACCAGTTTTATAAAAAAAGAGTGCGCCTTTTCCGGCGCAGGGTGAATCCGGCAGAAAAGTTGCAGATTTTCATCCGCATAGCTCTTGGCCATATCCATATAAAATAGCGCCTGCATGGCGAGTTCACGTGATTTGCGACGATAACCCATAATAATTATATTTACTCGTCAGTTTCAAGTTTTAAGTGTTACGTTCCAAATTGACACGTAACCACTTGAATTAATTAAAATTGATAAATCTAATATCATATTTTCGGTTTCAATGATTTCATTAACTTACAAGAACTTATGACTGACGAATTTATAAAAAAGCCATTAAATCAGCCATTTCAATTGCGGCCATGGCGGCGCTCCAGCCTTTATTGCCGGATTTCGTTCCGGCGCGTTCAATCGCCTGTTCAATGGTGTCGGTTGTGAGGATTCCGAAAATAATCGGGACACCGGATTCCATGCTGGCCGATGCGATCCCTTTGGAGACTTCGGCGCTGACATAATCGAAATGCGGCGTTGCCCCGCGAATGACGGCACCTAAACAAATGATGGCATCAAATCGTTTGGCCATGGCGATTTTTTTGGCAACCAACGGCACTTCGAAAGCGCCCGGGACTTTAATAATTTCAATATCTTCATCCTTGGCGCCGGTGCGGCCTAAAGCGTCCAAGGCACCGCCTAACAAACGGTCAGTAATAAAATCATTAAACCGGCAGACCACCAGGGCAAATTTTTTGCCTTTGGCAATAAGGTTGCCTTCCACTGTTTTATGCATATGCTTTTCTCCATACCTCAACGGTGTGAGTTTCAGGTTTTAAGTTTGAAATGCCTGATGTTGCCAGGAGCTTCGCACTTCTTGCAAGCTGAAGCTTGGACTCCGACCACTCATATTTTATAAATTACCTTCTCATATTCGTATTTATTGGCGTCCATTCGTGGTTCATGGAGCGGCTTTGATATTCAGCAAATGCCCCATTTTGAGTTGTTTGCATTCCAGGTAACATTTGTTAAATTCATTGGGCTCCACGACAATGGGAACCTGGTCAACCACACTGAGTTTATATCCCTGCAAGCCGATCATCTTTTTGGGGTTATTGGTAATAAGGCGCATTTTTCTCACGCCGAGGTCCACCAGGATCTGGGCGCCGATGCCGTAATCGCGCAAATCCGGTTTGAAGCCCAACTGCTGATTGGCTTCCACCGTGTCAAAGCCTTGATCCTGCAAGGCGTAGGCTTTCAATTTGTTTACCAAACCGATTCCACGCCCCTCCTGCCGCATATACAGCAATACGCCGGCGCCTTCCTGATTCATCATCTCCATGGCCTGGTGTAACTGATCGCCACAATCACACCGTTGCGAACCGAATACGTCACCAGTCAGGCATTCGGAATGCACCCGCACTAGAACAGGCTCATCCGGTTTGATTTCTCCTTTGACCAAGGCCACATGATGTAAATTATCCACATGATTTTGATAGGCAATGGCTTTGAATTCACCTCCCCGCAACGTCGGTATGACCGTTTCGGCCGCACGGAAAACAAAGGATTCGGTGCGCATGCGATATTCTATCAGATCGGCAATGGTGCAGATATTGATCTGATGTTTTTCACTGAATTCTTCAAGTGAAGGCATACGCGCCATGGTGCCGTTATCATCCATGATTTCGCAAATAACGGCGGCTGGATTCAGACCTGCCAGGCGTGCCAGATCAACCGAGCCTTCGGTTTGGCCAGCTCTTACGATGGCACCGCCATCGCGTGCTTTGAGCGGAAAAATATGTCCCGGCCTGGCGAGATCATCCGGTTTGGCATCAGCGGCGATAGCGGCCAGAATAGTTGTGGCGCGATCCGCGGCAGAGATACCGGTGGTCACGCCCCGTCGCGCCTCAATGGAAATGGTAAACCCGGTTTGAAACTGGGAGGTGTTGTTTTGAACCATGAGCGGAAGCTCCAATGAATCAATTTTGGCGCTCGTCATGGGAAGACAGATCAGACCGCGTCCATATTTGGCCATAAAATTGATAATTTCAGGCGTGACTTTTTCAGCCGCAATGGTCAAATCTCCCTCATTTTCACGGTCTTCATCATCAACTAAAATAACCATGCGACCTTCGCGAATATCTTTAATCGCTTCTTCGATTGAAATAATTGCCATTTTATTTTATACTCACTTTAGATTTATGTCAGATATTTAAAAAAAACGCAGGGGTTAAAGGAAACCAGCTTTAGCAAGCAATTCACGATCAATCCCTGTTTTTGTGTTTGGCTCCTGACCCGCTTCATTATCACGAAGGGTGACAAAACGCTCTACATATTTACCAATCATGTCCGTTTCTATATTAACACGGTCACCTTTTTTTTTCGCTGTAAGCGTGGTGATTTGGGCCGTATGGGGAATGATGCTTACATTAAAATCATTACGGTGGCATGCATTGATCGTCAGGCTGACGCCATCCACAGCAACGGAGCCTTTCTTGATCATATAGTGGCTAATGGCTTGGGGTGCGTCGATACTGATAATAACCGCATTACTCATGATCTGTTTTTGCCGTATTAGGCCGACGCCGTCAATATGACCGGTGACCAGATGGCCGTCAAGTCGGCTGTCTAAACGCATGGCGCGTTCGAGATTGACCCGTTCTCCTACTTTTGATGCGCCAAATGTTGATTTGGACAGGGTCTCGGGGGAAAGATCAGCACTAAAAGAGTTGCCGCTAATAGCAACAGCGGTCAGACAAGCGCCGTTTACAGCAATACTATCGCCAATTTTAACGTGTTCTAATATAAAATCGGCTTCAAACGTGAAGCGCCGGCCCTGTCCGAATGACTGCATGGCCGTAACCGTTCCCAAGCCTTCTATGATTCCGGTGAACATTATATCGCTTTTTTAATATATCCTTCAATCATAACATCATTTCCGAATTGACGCGTCGTGATATCATCTGCACGGATACAATCCCGGATCCGATCCGGCCCAGGGCCTTGGCAAATCGGGATTCCATCATCACCGCCCAAAATTTTAGGCGCGAAAAAGAAGATAATTTTATCAACGACTTGGGCAGCCAAGGCCGAAGCGATCACACGACTTCCGCCTTCGATCAATAAACTGGTCACACCCATAGCGCCCAAACGATCCATCAGGACATTGAGATCAATCCGCCCATCCTTCAGGGTGACGGAGATAACCTGAACGCCTTTTTGTTCAATGCGTTTCTTTTTTTCAGCGGAAACCGAATCACTTGTAACCAAAATCGCAGATGCTTCCGATTTTAGTTGAAGCACCTTGGCATCAGTATCAATTGAGAGTTGGGTGTCTAAGATAATCCTGAGCGGGTCTTTCGTACGGGTATCCTTTAAGCGGGTCGTCAAACTGGGATCATCCGCTTTGACCGTGCCAATGCCCACCATAATGGCATCCGTAGAATGTCTGAGATGATGAACGTATTCGCGGGAACGTTCGCCGGTAATCCATTTGGCATCCCCGGTTCGGGTGGCAATACGGCCATCCAAGGTAGCCGCGCATTTCAAAGTGACAAACGGACGTTTCGTCTGGGTATATTTGATAAATGCTTCATTGATTTGGCGAGCGCGTTTTTCACCGATGCCAACAGTCACCTCAATTCCATGGGCCTGTAAATAGTCATTGCCGCCTCCTTTAACTGCCGTGTTCGGGTCTTGCATGGCCACAACCACACGGCTGATGCCGGCTTTGATGACCTGTTGCGTGCAAGGCGGCGTGCGTCCGAAATGATTGCAGGGTTCAAGCGTCACATAAAGCGTCGCACCTTTGGCCCGGTCGCCTGCATCGTTAAGCGCATTCACTTCGGCATGGTATTGTCCCACCGCTTCATGAAAGCCTTGGCCAACCAAAACACCGTTATTGACAACCACGGCGCCGACGAGCGGATTGGGGGATGTGTGGCCGCGCCCTTTTACTGCGAGATCAAGGGCCCTATTCATAAAAGCGTTATCATTCACACGTTAAACTCCGGGTAAGTGGAAACCAATAAGATACCCATCTCATTTGTTTTTACTGGTCTTTTTATCAAGAATGTGTTTCAGTTCGTCAAAAAAATCGTTCACATCTTTAAATTCACGGTAAACAGAGGCAAAGCGCACATACGCAATATCATCCAAATCATGCAACCAGACCATAATTTTTTCACCGATAACGGAAGAAAGGGTCTCGTTGGCGTCTCTTTCCTTGAGGTCGTGTTCCAGATCGTCAATAAAGGCTTCGATAACATCCATGCTGACATTGCGTTTTTCACACGCTTTTCTGAGGCCGGAGCGTACTTTTTCACGGGAAAAACGCTCGCGCCGTTCATCCTTTTTGACAATCATCAACGGGATGTCTTCAATGCATTCATACGTGGTAAAACGTCGTGAACAGGCGGTGCAGGCCCGCCGACGACGAACCACATTTTTTTCCTGGTTCAACCTGGAATCAACCACTTTGTCATCAAGCTGGCCGCAAAACGGACATTTCATAACGGCTCTCCAGACTCAGATCCGGCCCCAGATACTGACGCTCCCTTTTCTAAACAGATCACTGACACCCTGGCTTCCTCAAACATCTCCCGCGCCAGATCATCAGCATACCCAAACTGGTGATAAATCATTTTAATCCCGGAATTGATGAGCATTTTGGCACAAATGGAGCATGGGTGGTTGGTACAAAAAAGCAGGCTTTCATTGATAGATACGCCGTGGAAAGCCGCCTGAATAATCGCATTTTGTTCGGCGTGGATGCCACGGCATAATTCATGCCGTTCACCGGATGGCACCTTCATAATTTCGCGCAAACAGCCTGTTTGCGCACAATGCCTGATTCCGGAAGGTGCGCCGTTGTATCCGGTGGATAAAATACGCTTATTCTTAACGACAACCGCGCCCACCTGGCGCCTCAGGCAAGTGGAACGCAAGGCCACAAGGGATGCAATATCCATAAAATAATTTTCCCATGAAGGGCGGTCATTTATGATTGGCATTTTCGCACTTCCCGATTTTTCTACTCTTTCTACCTGACGTCGCCATATAGCGGAAAAGTTTGGCAAAGTTCACCCACCGTCTTGCGCGTGCGCCGGATTAAGCCGGTGCCTTGCGGATTTTTCAAAATGGCGGCGATCATTTCAGCAATCTGAATCATTTCAGGCGCACGCATCCCTCGTGTAGTCACCGAAGGGGTTCCGATGCGAATACCGCTCGTTACCAGGGGACTTAGGGGTTCATCGGGGACCGAATTTTTATTCACGGTGATGCCGGCGCATTCAAGCACTTCCTCAGCCGCTTTGCCGGTAATATCAAGATTACGTAAGTCCAGGAGCATGAGATGGTTATCCGTTCCGCCGGACACCAGGCGGATGCCGTTTTGTTTTAAATGGTCGGATAGGGTTTGGGCATTGGCAACGATATTTTGCTGATAGGCGGTAAATGATTCGGTCATCGCTTCCTTGAAGGCCAACGCCTTGGCCGCGACAACGTGCATCAAAGGACCGCCTTGAATCCCCGGGAACACCGCTTTGTTTATTTTTTTACCAAATTCCGAACGCGCTAAAATCAAACCGCCTCGAGGCCCCCGCAGGGTTTTATGGGTGGTGGATGTCACTACGTCGGCATGAGGAATCGGGGAAGGGTGAAGTCCGGCTGCCACTAATCCGGCAATATGGGCCATATCTACCATTAAGTAGGCATTTACAGACGCGGCAATTCGTGCAAACGCTTCAAAATCAATGATACGCGGATAAGCGCTGGCACCGGCCACTATCATCCGCGGTTGATGCCTGGCGGCTAAATCGGCAACCTGATCATAATCAATCATTCCGGTTTGCGCGTGAATACCATAATGGACAAAATGATATTTCAGACCTGAAAAACTGACCGAAGAGCCATGGGTCAGGTGGCCGCCGTGGGAGAGGTCCATACCCAGCACCGTGTCACCCCGATTCAGCAGCGCAAAATAGGCGGCCATATTCGCTTGTGATCCGGAGTGCGGTTGAACATTGACATAGGCCGCGCCAAATATCAGTTTGGCCCTGGAGACAGCCAGTTTTTCAGCTTTGTCAGCGTGTTCACATCCACCGTAAAAACGGTTGTCGGGATATCCTTCCGCATATTTATTGGTCAGTATACTTCCCTGAACTGACATGACAGCACGACTGGCAATATTTTCCGAAGCGATCAGTTCAAGGGTATTTTCCTGTCGGACCCATTCCTGGTCGAGTATGGCGGCAATATCAGGGTCGGTATTTTTAACACATTCGGCAATCAAATTAATAACCTGTTCGCTTACAACTCGGCAGTGCCTGGCGTCAATCGTAATATAGACGATTTGAAATATAAAAATGGCGGGCCTAACATGAATTGTGTATATGTAAAGGAAAGCCTATTTCTTTTATATATATAAGAATGGATTGTATCCGAAAATATTCATCAGTATTCATGCGGCGCAAAGAAAGAGGCAATTTTGTTATAAACAGTTTTGGGTGCATATCAGTCTTAGAGCCTGTTTGAAAAGTCTTAAATCGGCTGCAAAAGCGTGAGA
>JAOZRC010000478.1 GCA_029940345.1 Desulfobacterales bacterium | reverse complement strand
GTTGATATAAACAGACGCCCGCGAGGCTGTGATCCGGCTCATACCCCAGTTATACAAACCAAAGGCCCCAAAGTCACAAAAAAACCCAGGAAAAGAAGGGAGATAATCAGATCAGCATGCCACACCACTGTATCCGAAGTAAATAGCAACGGCAGACCGGGAATGAAAAACAAGGCTCCGGTAAAAACCTGTAAAGCGGTCAACGCCCAGGGATTGTAGCGTCTGCTAAACTGCTTGACGATCAGCATATTGGCCGCCGCGCAGATCATCGCACAAAATTCCAGAGTGTTACCCAGCAAAAGGTTCTTAGCAGTATCATCGGCGGCTCCCAGTAATGTCAGGCCGACAACGCCGCCGATTGACAATACCACGCCAGCCAGCATGAATCGTGTAATGGCTTCCTTGAGCATCAACCAGGCGCCCAAGCCGACCAATAGCGGAACCGAAGCCGCCACCACACCGGCCTGGGATGATGTGGTGAAACGCAGGGCGTTGGCTTCAAGAAAAAAATAAAAACAGGGCTGAAACATTACCATCGAAATAAGCATTTTCCAGTCACCCTTGCGGTAATTCAACGGTTTCATCCGGCCGATAAACGGCAATACCAGCACCGATGCGGTCATCATTCGAATCCACATGACTGTCCAGGGGCTGAGTGCCTTGACTGATATACGCATCGCCACAAATGATCCGCCCCATAATAAAACGGCTGTTAAAATCGCAATAATCGGAAGTCCGTTTTTAAGCGTTTCGGGTGATATCAAAGACTTTCGTGATGGATGACCGTATGCTTTTGTAATTTCCATTTATATCCCCTAATTTTCAGACCGCTATTTACGCCTGATACTGTTTGGGCGTAGCGCCGATATATTGTCTGAATTCATTGCTAAAATGACTTTGATCCACGAAACCGGTTTCAAGGGCGACATCTGCAAAAGGCATGCCCTTTTTCAAATGCTGCTTGGCTTTATCGACGCGCCGCTGGGTTCGAAACACATGCGAAGGAACACCGGCGGCCTTCTTGCAGGAAAATAGAACTGAATTATTGTAAAAAATTGCTATTTTCAATTTTTTTTTTGAATATCAAGTGATAAAAGTAAAGTCAAAATCAAAATCAAAAATGCGTTTCTATTTGCCAACGCTTCAAATGAATTGGTTTACAAATGATAAAGATATAGGTTATACTCTGATTAAATTTGTACTGATCTGATTTCACTTTTTCCAGCATAACGGAATGCCCTATTATTAAAGCATTTTAGAAATCGGGCAACTTAAGCCGCGGAACTGATGTAGCGCGGAAAGCTAATCGGCGTCGTCCATACGGAACAGAATAATGCCAATTGTCGCGTTTCTAATTGATACTCCCCAAAACAGCAAAACAGGAACATGAACCTCAACAAACAAATTAAACAGTTCTACCAAAAACACTTACCTGGCGGAAAAATTGAAGGTCACTTACTGAAAGCGCCATGCCCGTTTTGTCCAAGAGAAGAAAAGCGTAAACCCGGCGTCATTGCGGTGTATCTCAATCCTGACAGCTTTTTGATGGGCTATTTTCGCTGTTCGAACCGCTGTCTGGCTGGGGGATTTCATATCTATTTTGGCCGGCTTAGAAGAATCGCCCCCCAGGATATTCCCGGATGCGATCCGGACCGTGACCCTTTTGTCAGGGATATGGTTTATCCCAGCAAAAATCTTAATACGGAAATTATCCGCTTTAAAAATATAATGAATGCGGATATTTACGCCCATTTTGCCCGTTTTGGCGTGTCCAAACCGGTGTTAAACGAAATGAACATCGGGTTTAACCGGCGCTACCTGGTTTATCCCTATTTCCTGGAAAATCGAAACTGTTATGCCGCTCGATGTGTTTTGCCGAAACGGGAGACGGATGCGTTTTGGCACGGCGATGAAAAATTTTTTACTGAAGAGTTTCGCATTTTTAATGTGCAGGAGATTGAACGTTGTGAAGGCGGCGCATTGTTTATCACCGATGGCGAAGATAATATGCTGCTTCTCAGGGAATTGGGGTACCCGGGGATTGCCGTGCCGCATGCCACTGATTTTGAAGCATTGCATGCGGAACGACTGGCGTTTATCAATCATATCATTATGATAACGAACAACACGCCGGAAGCCCAAATGTCGGCGCGTTCGCTGGCGGTGCGCTTGGGATTTAAAACCCGTATCGTCAAATGGCCCTATCATTATAAACGCGGCTACCATCTCCGTCAACTGGCTATAGATAAAGGCGGCAAACATCGTGCGGCCGTTGCGTCTCTGATCAAATCATCCAAATCATACTCACCGTTTACCGCGCCTCACAAAGAGCATTCGCATTTTCGTGAGATGCTGGACCGCGATATGGGTAAGGAATTTCGCGGCATGGTCACCGGTTTTGAAAAGTTTGATATTGCCAACGGTGGCATCCGCGGCATCAATATCATGGGCGGCCAACCCAAATCCGGCAAGTCCTGTATTTTTATGCAAATTGCCACCGAAGTGGCTCGCAAAAAAACACCGGTGATCTATTATGATTTTGAAAACGGACGTCAGAAAATTTATACGCGCACGATTTGCCGCGTTAGCCGGCTTTCAGAAACGGAAATTCGCGCAATTGATCTTGGAAAAAATAAAAAAGATAAACTCCGGCACACCCTGGCCGAACTCAAAGATATTTTAGTCTATTTTCGGGTGGTGACGGATCGTAAATTGACGCCTGAAACCATGCGCAAGCATATTGATTTCATACAGCATGAAACCCGCCAGGATGCTGTTTTGGTAGTGCTTGACAGTCTGCAAAAAATTCCTTTCAAAAATCTTTCGGAACGCCGCACCGGCATCGATTCATGGCTGCGAAACATGGAAGCGATCCGGGATGAACAAAATGCCGCTTTTTTAGTCATTTCGGAATTAACCCGTAGCCTTGAAGGCCGCTATGATGAAAGACCGGATATCGGCTCTTTCAAAGGGTCCGGCGATATCGAATACAGCGCCGATAATGCCATGATTTTCATGCCTCACTGGAACGCCTTTAATCCGATTACCACGGAAGAGCGCCAAAGCACTTTGTGGATGGTCGCCAGCCGCGAGAACAGTCCCGGTAAAATCGCTGACTATCGCCTTGACTATCCGTATTGGGGGTTTTCGGAGTTGTAAACAACCAAGTCCGCGGCTGACGGAGATTCTATGATGATCGTAGATGCTACAAATTTGTATCAAATTCGACAAACAGGAATTGAGGTTTTGAATCGTGAGTTAGGCCCGGTTGCAATGATACGTTTTCTACTGCAATATGAAAGAGGATATGGTGATTATTCGCAAGAAAGGCACGAATGGATCGGCAAAATATCTGTTACAGATATTCTACCGCAATAGGCATCCTCAAAACCGGATCATATACGACGAGCGATTTCCCGGGAAGGGCTCCGGCTGAAAGCTCTCTCAATTCCGCGATGCGATGCTCGCTCGCTTCAATACAGTTTCCGTCGAGCATCTTAACGCGATAACCCGGAAGTAAAGGAACTGTTGCACCGCCGAGTTCTATAATCGCAGGAGCTAACTCGCCAGCGGCATAGCGGACCAGTTCCGCCGATGTATCGATTTCAATTCCGTTAAGTTTATTATATACGGAAGTTACCGACACACCGATCTCTTCTTTTGATTTCTGATAGGCCGCATGTACGGAAGGATAACTGCCGATTACTGTTTTGTTCATAAGACCGAACACTGACGTGAACTACCGAACTTCAGTGAATTGCTCTTTGGGTAAGTTATCGAACCATTGATCTGTTTTTTGCGGGTTTAAGGCACGTTCTGCCGTAGCACGGGCCATCACAGATATGGGACTTTCTTTGACAAATCTTTCAAATACCGAATCTGTCATTGTTCTTACCTCCGTATGTTTTTTCTTCTAACCGTAACATACGGAAATTAATTTGACAAGAAAAAAATCAGCCTTGCGAACAGCCAGCCAGATAAGTTATATATGCTATTTAATTGTTTTTATTAAACTACCACCTCTGGTGGAGGTATTGTAATGTATTAAAGTGGCTATGCCCAAATTATAAAATTGAAAGATTCCGTTTAAGATGCCACTGCATCTGGCGGTCGAGTTTTCACTTTTGAGACGAGAAACCACCTTGAAAGGGCTGGCTCATGCAACGCATGGACCGCTATCTTTTTTGCACTCAATATTTCCACGGAAATCAGGATTCGGCAATATTGGGAATTCGAGGTTGGGCTTTAATCCAGAATTTTTCTCCATCTAATCCATATACAGTAATGGCACATAACGGCTTTAAAAGCCCTGCGGAACGAATAAACGGATTCTGCTATCACGAAAGTTGGTTGCAGAATCTCCTGATTTCAGCATCTTTAAGAGGGTATCGTAGTCACCCCCCAAATCCGTTATAATCAGAATTCTTGCTCTAAATCGAATAACGCGAGCAAGATTAAGAGCACGAGCAAGATTGAGACATGTTCTTTGACGCAGAGCGTTCCCACGCGAAGCATGGGAACGAGCTTTTCTACTTGGCCGCCTGCCAAATTCTTCAATTTAAGTAAGTCATCAAATTTAATACACTTTGGTATGACTTACTTGGCAGATCGTAATCGGGCTGGTGTTTGATCAGGATATCTGCGTAACGCTGTATCCGGTCGTCATCTTCAATAAAATCAAGCCCGTACCATGAATGATTTTGGATATGGGATGCCAGGTTTGTGAAGGCCATGGCATATCCGAACAGGGGGGCATGGCAA
>JAOZRC010000477.1 GCA_029940345.1 Desulfobacterales bacterium | reverse complement strand
TATTCGTGGTTAAAAATTCACAGCAGGAATTCTCATGATTGAACAACGCATCACTTTCGCAGTCACCGGTATGACCTGCACCAACTGCGCAATGAACATTGAGCGGGGCGTAAAAAAATTAGACGGCCTTTATGATGCTGCGGTAAATTTTGCCTCCGAGCAAGTCAATGTGGCTTTTGATCCTCAGAAAACGGATATAAGTGAAATAACCGATAAAATAAGAAGTTTAGGTTTCAAGGTAACGACGACAAAAATTGACCTGCCAATCATGGGGATGTCCTGCGCCAACTGCGCCATAAACATTGAACGCGCGTTGAAGCGCAAAGTTCCCGGTGTAACCAATGCTTCGGTAAACCTGGCCTCAGAAAGCGCCTCTGTTCAATATATCCCAATGGTTACGAATCCGGATAAAATCGTTGCGGCAATTAAAAAAGCAGGCTTTACTGCGGTTGTTCCGGAAGAGGATATCGACGGGGAAGATGTTGAACTGATCGCCCGCAATCTGGAGATCAAAGATCAGACGCGCAAATTTATCGTGGGCGTGGTTTTTGCATTGCCCCTTTTTATAATGAGTATGGCGCGTGATTTTCAAATTATCGGTGAATGGAGCCACGCGGTATGGGTCAATTGGTTTTTCCTGTTTTTAGCCACACCGGTTCAATTTTACACCGGTTGGGATTACTATGTAGGTGGATATAAAAGCCTAAAAAACGGTTCTGCTAACATGGATGTTCTCGTTGCCATGGGATCATCCGTGGCCTATTTTTATTCATTGTTCCTGCTTTTCATTCCGGCTAGCGGCCAGCATGTCTATTTTGAAACTTCCGCTGTTATTATCACACTTATTAAGCTGGGCAAAATGCTGGAAGCCCGCACCAAGAGTAAAACCGGCGGCGCGATTCGCAAACTGATCGGTCTGCGTCCTAAAACCGCTACGATTATTAAAGATGGGCGGGAACAGAGCATTCCCCTGAACCGGGTTCAGGTCGGTGACACGCTGCTTGTGCGGCCCGGTGAACGCATACCGGCAGACGGTGTGATTATCGAAGGAATTTCGGCGGTGAATGAATCCATGCTAACCGGCGAACCGCTTCCGGAAGATAAAAAACCGGGCGACACCGTAACCGGCGGTTCGATTAATGGGCAAGGACTGCTTCAATTTGAGGCTCTGCGGGTGGGCAATGAAACCGTATTGGCTCAAATTATTCGTTTGGTTCAGGAAGCCCAGGGCAGTAAAGCGCCGATTCAGGCCCTTGCGGACCGCATCGCCGCAATTTTTGTACCGGTGGTCATCTCGGTTGCTATCGTAACCTTTATTCTATGGTGGGCTATTGGCGGTGAATTTGTACCGGCTATGATTCGTCTTGTGGCGGTGCTGGTGATCGCCTGCCCCTGTGCCTTAGGATTGGCAACCCCTACCGCAATCATGGCCGGAACCGGCAAGGGCGCCGAAATGGGTATTCTGTTCAAAAACAGTGCAGCCCTTGAAACCGCAACCAAGCTGGATACAATCGTTCTGGATAAAACAGGGACAATCACCCAGGGAAAACCCAAGGTCACTGCGCTGGTCCCTTTAGATGCAACCGGCTTAAACGAAGACCGGCTGATTGCCATGGCCGCTGCGGTCGAACAAGGCTCCGAACATCCCCTGGGAAAAGCGCTTGTGGCTAAAGCGCGTGATCGTCAACTTAAACTGGCCCGACCGGAACAATTCGAAGCTCACAGCGGTTTCGGAGCGGAAGCGCGCGTTAACGGGCAAATCGTCAGGGTGGGCAAGCCGCTTTGGTTTGAATCGTTATCCGACGATGCTTTGATAAATCAAAAGGAAACCAAAGAACGCATCCGGCAACTCAGGTCTGAGGGACAGACGGTCATGGTCATCTCCAAAGATGATGCGCTGTGCGGTTTGATTGCAGTCGCGGACACACTCAAACCGGAATCCGCCGCCGCGATTCAACGCCTGCATGACGGGCGTCTCAAAGTGATAATGCTGACCGGCGATAATCAGCAGACCGCTGCGGCTATCGCATCACAGGTTAATATTGACCATGTTCTGGCAGAAGTTTTACCGGATCGTAAGGCTGAAACGATCAAAGCGTTGCAGGCGGAGGGCACCAAAGTGGGCATGGTGGGCGACGGCATCAACGACGCGCCGGCGTTGGCCCAGGCCCAAGTCGGTTTTGCCATTGGCAGCGGCACGGATGTCGCCATTGAAACCGCTGATGTTATCCTTGCTAGCGGCAGTTTAACCGGCGTATCCCGAGCCATTGAGTTAAGCCGGATCACCATGCGGACAATCAGACAAAACCTGTTTTTCGCTTTCTGCTATAACATTGTACTGATTCCCATTGCCGCCGGTGTGTTACAACCCTTTCAGTTTATGCCCCTGTTTTTAAGACAGCTCCATCCGATCCTGGCGGCGTTGGCCATGGCTTTGAGCAGCATCTCAGTCGTTTCCAACAGTTTGAGACTTTACAAGTCTCAATAAAAAGCAAATATCCGACAGTAGGTGTCAGACGGGCTTTTGTCGCGTTTTCCATGACTAAAACCTGACATCTGAACACTGACACCTGAAACCATAACTTTTTCAGGCTTATGGTTTAGAAATTACGTGGTTGTTAATTTTTTTCGCAAATGGTATAATAATTCCAAGGAGTGTGAACCAAAGGTTTAGCATTTTGGGCTTGCCTATGCTAAACCTTTGGTTTAGCACTCCCAGGTAAAGTGTAAACAACTTTCGGGGTAAAATAATGGATGCTCATTTTACCATAACACTTGAAGTGGATATAAAATGATGATGACTGATTCACAGGAAAAAAATCACTTGAAAGCCGCAAGTCGGATTTCAGTTTTTCTTTATTGGGGTTGCGGATTACTGATGGTAATTATCCTGATAATCGATTTGGCAATTCCGTTGGGCGTTGCTGGCGGAGTTCCATACATTGCGGTTATCTTGCTTTCTCTTTGGTCTCCTCAAAAAAAAATTACGATTATTGCGTCTGTAATTTGTACCGTACTGATAATTGTCGGATTTATCTTTTCGCCGGCCGGAGGTGAAATGTGGAAAGTCCTTTCCAATAGGGCCCTGGCTTTATTTGCTATTTGGGTAACAGCAGTGCTGACACTTCAGAGAAAAAGACTTGAAGAAAAACGCGAAAAAGCAATATCAGATCGCGAGAAGGCATTGGAAGACATCAAGATTCTGCGTGGTTTATTGCCAATTTGTGCTTCATGTAAAAAAATTCGGGATGACCAAGGTTATTGGAATCAAATTGAAGTCTATGTTCATAAACATTCAGAAGCTGATTTTAGCCATGGAATATGTCCTGAATGCGCCAAGAAACTTTACCCTGAATTCTATAAAGAAATGGATAGTGAGTCCGATATATAACAACCGCATCAAGGGTTATACTGCTTCCGTAACAAACGCAACCACATCATCAATTTCACTGGCATCCGCCCAAAGCATTGCCAAGCGATCCAGTCCCAAGGCAATGCCAGCGGCTTCCGGCATGTTGTCAAGCGCTTTTAAAAAATTTTCAGGCATCGGATAAAGCGGTTTGCCAACCTCTAGGCGATTTTCCTGCTCCTTTTGAAACCGTTGCCGCTGTTCTATCGGATCGGCCAGCTCGGTAAAGCCATTACACAGTTCCATACCGGCGATATAAAGTTCAAACCGTTCCGCCACTGAAGGTTCCTGCGGTTTCAGCCTTGCCAGGGATGCGTAAGCGAAAGGAAAATCGTACAAAAATAGTGGTTTTTCAAATCCCATGTGGGGTTCCAACTCAAGCGCAACCGTTTCTTCAAAACAGTCATTTTTCAAAGCATCTCCAACCGACACTGAAGCCCATTGGTTAAATGCTTCCTTTACTGTCAGCCGCGGCCAGGATCCGGTAAGATTGACAGTACGCCCCTGGTAATTTAAAAAGTCTTCCGATGCGATTGCCGATGCAACAAATCTAACAAGTTGCTCGCATTCATCCATCAAGGTGTGATAATCAATACGCGTACGATACCATTCCAACAGGGTGAATTCGGGTAGATGACGCGCACCTCTTTCATGCTTGCGAAAGCATTTGCAGATTTGAAAAATGCGCTCATAACCTTGCGCCAGAAGGCGCTTCATACATAATTCCGGTGAAGGCTGCAAACACCGATCCTCGGTTTCGATTACGTCAATATGTGTTTCAGGCGCATGTTCAGAGATACGGCAAGGGGTTTCCACCTCAAGATAGCCCTGTTCAATAAAAAAAGTGCGTACTACTTGGGTGATCTTCGCTCTTAACCAAAGACGGTTATTGATTTTTACCTCCCCAGAAGCGACCCGCCAGCTATATAATATCCCGCTTGCTATATAATATAAGGTGTGAAAATTTAAGTGTATTCAGTCACAGCATAACAGGATATATACAATCACATTACAAATATGCCGTACCGATGGGACCCTGTCCGAAAAGAGCATAAACACACTACAAATATGCCGCTCTCACGGAGCTTTTAAGGAATATTTTATTTCAATTGCACCGCTCGAAATAGTTTACACTTTTTCGTCTCTGCGGGATTTGCCATATTGCCAAGTTTTTTTCTAAAGATATAAAAATATTCTGACCCTGACGGGACAACGTATAAAGTGATAAATAAAGATGTCATGCATTTGTGATCAATACTGACTTAAATAGCATTTCACTATGCAAAATACAATCTTTTTTCGGTATCCTTCATAATAGCTTAAAAGTAGTTTACACTTTCATGGGGAGTGCTGA
>JAOZRC010000476.1:3413-4792 GCA_029940345.1 Desulfobacterales bacterium | reverse complement strand
GGCGATATTACCCAAATCGGATGCCACCTGGTTTTTAAGAACCATTTGCTTCAGACGTTTTTTCAATCTTAACACCATGGCCTGATCAAACTTAGGGGTGTGGCTTACCATCCTACGTTTAAGTCGATCCGGGAAAAGCGGAATTTTAAGCGGAATTTTATTCAGCAGAGATTGATTGACGCGGTAAAGAAGCATTCCTCGCGGGTAGGTCAAATTGTTCAGTGGTACATTGCCAAAAGCAAAAACAGGCACTGTTGGCGATTGGGGTAATAACAAGCGGTTTAAGGCAAAGATAAGCGTTCCCTGAACCGACTGGGCGAAATAATCTGCACCCTGATGATTGGCCGTCAATACAACGGGATTGACCGCGAGATCATGCTTAATTTTTTTAGCCGCCAAAGCGTCAGAAAACAGATGGCAATATTGCTCGATTATTTCAAAAAGGTCATCGCGTGATTGATATGTTTTGGTATGATCGGGAGGGGTGAAACGGTCAATATAGGCACCAAGGGAAAGATCGCCGTATTGACGAATTATTCGTTTTATAACGGGAAGGTTTTGGCAGGCTGTTTCCAGATACTGATTTGCAGGGCTATTTTGTTGGTGTTCGACATTCATTTACAAATAAATTTCAAATTTTATAATACAAATTGGCATTCTTTATTCATCTCCAAAACGAAAAACACTCTTTCTATCATTGTCTGAATCAGGATTTTTTGGATTGAATGATTTTAGGATTATTTTAAATAATCTTTAACAGTCACCCGTCTGGTTCCGCTAATCCATTAATCCATTAATCCATTAATCTTACAAATCCTAATTCAGACAGTGGTTTGCTATCATATTTCTATTTGGATATTGTGTTTGTTATTTGTCATTTATATGAGAGCCTTCACTCTCATTATCATCTTCTATTTGCAGCATATCACTGGATTTCATTTTACGAAGCTCTTCATACAAAGCATCCGTATCGCTCTGATCGGCAGCATCAGGAGCGTCAAAAAGATCATTTTCACTCGCAAACACGGTATCGCTTAGTTCGATACGGTCTAGTTCGGTTTCGGTCGCATCCGTTTCGGCATCGTCATAAGAAAATACTTCTTCAATTGTATCATCATCTTCATTCAAAGGCAAGGCATTGCTCATCTCTATCTCGCTAAAATCAATTTCGGCTGTTTCCTCATCGTCAAAAGAAACCGTTTCTTCAATTGCAGTATCATCTTCATTCAACGGCAAGGCTTCGCTTGATTCTCGCTGTTCATTATCGGCGTCGAGTGTATCCGTTTGCTCATCGTCAAAAGAAACCGTTTCTTCAATTGCTGCGTCATCTTCATTCAACGGCAAGGCTTCGCTTGATTCTCGCTGTTCATTATCGGCGT
>JAOZRC010000476.1:0-3313 GCA_029940345.1 Desulfobacterales bacterium | reverse complement strand
TCATCTTCATTCAACGGCAAGGCTTCGCTTGATTCTCGCTGTTCATTATCGGCGTCGAGTGTATCCGTTTGCTCATCGTCAAAAGAAACCGTTTCTTCAATTGCTGCGTCATTTTCATTCAACGGCAATGTTTCGCTTGATTCTCGCTGTTCACCATCGGCGTAGAGTGTATCCGTTTGCTCATCGTCAAAAGAAACCGTTTCTTCAATTGCAGCATTATCGTTTTCATTCAACAGAGATGTATCAATTAGCGCTTTTTTATCTAAAATAGTGTCAAGCAAGTCGGCTTCCTCCTGATCAATCTCAGGAGTTTCAATTGTATCTTCTTCTAATGCTCTGGCGTCCAGATCTACCGTATCCGGCATGATGTCCGGATGGGTATCCGTTTGTACGGGAAATTCTGTTATGTCAATTGTCTCTTCACCATTGAATTGAGCCATTTCGCTAGTTTGCCTTACACTAAGTGCTGCAATAAGGGCATCTGTAGCTTCTTCTGAAAAGCGTTCTTTTATTTCATCAGCTAGCGCTAGCGGATCAGCCGTAAATTTGTAGCTTGGAATATGATGATCAGCACTAATACTACCGTCTTCCAAATAGCCCTCTTCCGCGATAATAAGTGTTTTCAAAAGCTTGACCAGTTTAGAGTTAAAACGCCTGTCATCCAGCATCGCTTCGATAACAATTTTGGTAGAGGCTACTTCTGCCTCGCGTTGTCTAAGATTCGTACGATCAAAAGCATTGTGATCGAAATAGTTGCACATATTAATTATCTTAGCTTCCGTCATGATGGGACGAGGTTGATTCAAGTCATCCGTTATTTTCTTGGCTAGCTTTGTATCCAAGATATTCGGGGGTACATGAACATCGACAGACATGAAGTTAAGAAACTCGGCAGCGATATTTCTTAACATGGCGGAATTGCGCAAAAGGGAAGCCAGTAAAATAGCGTTAACCCGATCCTCATTCATTCCATGCAACTGCCCCACTGCATACGCAAAGAGCGCTCGCGCGCCGACCAGATTATGAATTCCTGTGATGTGCTCCAAGTAAGTTATATCAACATCCAATGATTCAGATAACTTACGAACTTCATTTAGCTGAATGGCACCCATTTTTATTTTTTCTATCAACATTGTCAGAATAGATGGAGTGTTTTCATGGAATTTTTGATAAAACAGAGTTTTGGGGTAGATGTTATCCGTGATCGGCTGACGTCCGATAACGCGATATTCGTTCTGCTCGCCTAAGCCTTTCAGCGTAACTTTACCTAACTCTTTTAGTTCATATACGTTTTCAACGAGCCGCTTAGTATTTTCACCGATGCCGATTTCACCGGGAGTGCCCCCGCTTTCCAGGCGAAAAGCGTAAATGATAGAGCCGCCTTGAGCGGTGTAATCAACACAGGTTTCAGCTCCCATCATTACCATGCGCATCTTATCAATTTCACGATCACTGTTGGGATTGGAAGTATTGATACCGACCCTGCAGCGAAATTTGAGTTCATCCAGCTTAATTTTTTTACGGTCTTCACTGGATAGCGATTTATGGCGCTCCGTCATGGCCGTGTAATTTTCCTGAACCGTAGCGTGCATCGTTTTGTTAATTTGTTTGGCCACTTCAACCAATTTACGCGCACATTCAACGGCATCAAACGCATGGTGGGGATTTGCCTGGATGTTATCTTTGGAAATACCGAAAATGGCTACAATCTGGTCGCCCACGGTTTTATCGAATACGCCGCGATATTTGGCTAATAGTTTATGGCTTTCCCTGAAAAAAGTTTTCATAAAGCCACCCATCATGTCTTCGCCAAGTGTCATATTAAGTGTCGTATAGGTGCAAATGTCGACAACCAATTCCGTCGCGTAAACCAGACCGAGTTCCTGTTGATTGCCTTCAATCAGTTTGGAAACGCCCGGGTTCAAAGTTTCCATGGTGTCTTCCAGCATCGTGTTGGATTTTACCAGATTATCCAAAGCCTTGGTTAAATCCGCTGTACGTTCTTTTACTTTTATTTCCAGCTGTGCTTTGTTTGCTTTGACTTGCTTATCATAATTCTCCAGGTCATTTGTCATATTATTAAATGCCTGGGTCAACTCTCCGATCTCATCATCGGACGACACATCCAACGTATGGCTATATTCACCGCTGGCGACCAATTCGGTACCGATTTTAAGTTCATTTAAGGGCTCAACAATACGACGTTCAATTATTTTTTTGACACTATAAGCGAGCAAAACACCGATCAGAAAGATACACAAGGACGTGATAATGGCGATATTGCGGGTTCGTAAATAAGAATTAACGGAAGCTTGAACCATAAATACGCCAACAGGTGCACCATCAAAATTTTCAAGCGGGAAAAACTTGGAAATACTGCCGCCGCGGCTGATATCGGCAATGTGCTGTTCCGTGTTACTTTGCAATACGGCATTAAGCATCTTTTGGGGTGGCTTGACAAATTCACTGTCTTCCGCATCCGTCATGCATGATGTTACCAAATGATCGTGTTCGAATAAAGCGGCACTGGTGTTCAAAAGTTTACACGCCTCGCTGACAATCGAAGACTGCGGAGTGAGGAGGCGACGGGCGATCAACGCACCTTTCAGTCGGTTCCTTTTGTCATACACAGGCGCAATACCAGTCAATGCCAGTATGTTTTGAGATTCAAGAAAATATTTTTGTAGTTTTTTTAAACGCTTGCTCCCCTCTTCACCTTGTAACTCACTTTTTACTTCTTTGACTGTCAGGCTTTCGACGCCGTTAATAGTCTCCCCTTTGAATACCTTTTTAAAATAAGATTTGGGCTTGCAAATGTCGCCGATTCGGTCTGGTGAATGGGAACGGGTGAACACCCGGCGATCTATATTTACCATCGTTATCATATCCAAATTATCAAGAGGCGCTAAGTTGGCTAAGTTATTGCCAAGTTTTCTGGCCATATTCTCATCAAATTTTTCTTTGGCAAGTATTAAATTTGTAAGAACTCTGAGTGCGCTTTTCTTTGAATAGGCATCGGCAAGAGATCCCATTTCACCTTGCGCATGCTGATAAATCAGTTTGGCCATATTGGCATCAGAACTAATTTTATTCACCGCTTCTTCCTCTATTTTATTACTGTAATAAATAATCGAAAAAAGAGTGGCAATAATCATAGGCACCAGCATAACCAAAGCAAACGAGATATTGAGTTGAGTGCCGAGTCTGTACTTATTCAACCAAGAATTAAGATATTGGCCTAAATTTAACATTTTGAAGGAAGAATTGCGTCCGATGTCATGTTTTGTGTTTTCCAAGGTTTTACCCTTTCATA
>JAOZRC010000475.1 GCA_029940345.1 Desulfobacterales bacterium | reverse complement strand
GACTTGGAAACCAAAAATCGCTTGACATTAATAACAGTCGCTACGACTACATTTAGTGTCCCAGCTTATGTTGGTAGCCCTTTTTTACGATAATTATCACTATCTTTCACAAACGCCTCAAAATCATTCTCCAGTAGAAAAACGGATATCATCTCACTGACCTTGTCAGCCGTATCAACCTGATAATGCCCCTTGGCATTGCGACCAACCAATTTTTTGGCATTCTCAACAATCGCCTGGAGGGATGCCGTGGTTATCTTCACAACAACATTTACATCAATCATATCTTTTTCAGTCATTATCTCTCCTGTCTTGCCAGTGTTGCATTGATGTCGGTTTCCGAAACATCAACAGTTATAAGTTTGTCAGAACATGCGTTAAATCAGGAATACGAATTTTCATTTAGCCATCTGTTGACCTTAGACTGCAAAAGCGCTTTTTCAGCCTTAGAAATTCCTTGGGGATCAAAGCGAAGACGGTAATGCAGCCTTAAAATTTCCACAAGCGGACGAATGTCAAGTGTTTGAATCGAAACGGCTTCAATTCGCTTCAACCAAACCGTTAGGGTTTCGCCGGTATGTCTTGTAAATCCCTGGGTGTGCAGACGCTCTTCGATACGATAAAATTGGGAATCAGATCCGGGAAGGCTATCTTTTATAATTTCTACCGGCTGGCTTGTAGATGCCCGCATCACGCGTTTTTTCATAAAAAGACGGCGGCCCAAATATAAAATCAGCGGTGCCAGCAGCCATAACCAGGCTGTGTGCCTGCGATTATCCCCTTCTTGGACGCGCCATTGCGAGAACTTAAACCACACCCAGGCGAAAAAATCGGCCAGCGGCTGCCATTGAGGCGCATTTTCCGCTTCAATACCGGGCCAGATTGGCGGAGTGACATCAAAATTTTGCCATTTCCCATCTACATAAGCCAATGTCCAGGCATGGGCGTGGCGCTTGCGAACCACAAAACAGTTTTCCAAACGACTGAATTCATCCACCAGAAAGCCAGTGGCATAGCGCGCAGGAATGCCCGCGGCGCGCAAAAGAAGAACCGCCGAAGTCGCAAAATATTCGCAATGCCCCGCGCGGGTGCGCAATAAAAACAGATCCAAGGGCGATCCATGATCCTGGGGCGCTTTTAGCCGCAGTGTATATGTAAAATTGTCAAAAAAAAAGCGTCGGAGGATTTTCAGTGTTTCGGATGGTGTCGCTTGGGCAAGTTTTAACGCTTTGCCGGTTTTATAAATCGCCGGTGCTTCCGTATCGGGAACAGTCAGGTCACTTTGCTCGGGGGGGCGGTCACGCGAAATATCAGTATGATAACGCACGATATAATTGACCAGATCAGGGCCGTCTTCAACTCTGACAGCACCATAAGGATTGGCTTCCAGTTGCAATACCGGCAGATTTGAAATTTGCCAAGCACCGTCAGGCAATTTTAAAAGCCCTTTGCCGCGCCGTAATTTTTCTGTAATCATCATGCGCAGGGATTTGTTTGGGGCGTTCAGATATAACGTCCAGGTTTTACTATCAGAAGCAGGCGACTGGCGTTCAAACACGGCCTTTTTGGCAAACCAGATGGAACGGTGATAAATATTGTAGCTGGTCTCACGCAGCAATAAGGGAATGGCTTGAGCCGAAGAGGTGCGTACGCGGAATAAAATTTTCCCTGATAATTTTAACTCGCCGATATCACCGATGGCGGTTCGGCTGCGATACGGATCAGCGTCCGCATCGTTTTGATTCATATACCAATTGAGCGCTGTATTTTCCAAAACCCTTTGAAACTGATGCAGACCCACATATCCCCAATATCCTGCAATGGCTGCCAGTATAAGCAATCCGAGCCATGTACTCACTGCGTAGCGACCGGAGCGCGCGTCCCATAACGCCCATGCAGCTATGATTAAAACGCCTGTGTAAAAACGCCAATCCTGTATATTGGCGGCGCTGGCGCTCAACACACATAGAATCAGGTAGGGATAAGATAAATCCACAAGCGGCTCTAATTTCGGCTTTTTCTTTTTGGTTTTTCCAAAAGTCAGAAAAAGCGCCCAGAGGTGAATCTTTTCTTTTTTACTATAAAACTGGGCAATTAAAATTGGCGCAGTGATTAAAGGCAGCCATTGGATGAAAAGCACACCGCGAAGCCCGACCGTCTTATTGGTGCTGACAATAAGGATAACGACGAAAATAAAAATATCGCTAAGCACCGTTACCCGGCGAAAGTCAGCAAAATCCAACGGCCAGCGAAATTTGACCCAGCGGGCGCTTTCCAGGATCACGGCAATGATAATCGCAAAAATTAAAAAATCGGCCAGCCATCCCCAAAAGAGAACCCCGGAGCCGATAAGTAACGGACGGTTCGTAATTGTCTGATTGTCCTGCATATAGTTATTCGTTTCTTAATTATCCGAAAAACAGGTTAATACACCTGTGTTGTTGACTTTAAATCAACTTTAAATATATAAATTCCAAATGATGTGCATGTTAAAGAAATAGGAAAATAGTGTCAATTAATAATTTCAAACCAATTGGATAAAAGGAGGAAAAATGTCAGTTAAAAAAAAGATGCTTACATTGATTATCGTCGCTCTGATATGTCTGGCAACCAGCGCCAATGCGGTGGATATGCAAGATGGTAAATGGGAGATAACCGTTCAGACCGAAATGCAGGGAACGTCGATGAAGTTGCCGCCAATGACTTACACCCAGTGTCTGACCAGCCAGAACATTATACCCATGCAGAGCAAATCCGGGCAACAATGTGAATTCATAGAAAAAAATATCAGCGGCAACCCCGTTACCTGGAAAATACGTTGCACGGGGCAGGGAATGAAGATGGATATTGACGGTAAGGTGAATTACCAAAACACTTCATTTTCAGGCAATATCACCATGCGCATGAATAATCCTGACGGAGCGGAAACCGTAATGAGACAAAAAATGTCAGGTAAACGCATCGGCGACTGTAATTAAAAGAATGTAAAGCGGAAAACCGTTCCGCTTCCGATAAACATAAAAAATCGGAAAGAATGGACGTGAATGCAAAACGGGTTTGAAACCAAACGAAGGGAATTGCTGGCTTCACTATATTCTAAAAATTTTAGAAGAGCAGAGCATATCTGTAAACGGATAGCTGAAAAGACGATTACGCAATTTTTTTTAACCGAAGCCGATCAAAAATCCCTCAACCAGATACTTCATTCGTTGAAACGCTTCGATAGCGCCATCAAAGCGCATTGCAGCACCGCGACTTCCGCAAGCATTCGTCGCCTGCGGCAAAAAACAGTCAATGTCGTCAGGCAGCAAACTCGCAATGTTGTCCCTATGGGATATGCTGAATGGCGCAATAAAATTGGTCTGAGCGACAAACAGTTTGAAATGCTGCTCAAAACCACCGCCTCATTACAATTGACTGTCGGATGCAGCAATTTTTGCCGAAGATGTAATGAATGGGCGCTTCCAGGCGTAAGAAAGCAGTTCACCTTCGATGCGGTCAAACAATTGATAGAACGCTTATTTAAGACCGGTAATGATCAATTTGTCCTTTACAGCGCTTCCGATCCGTTAGACTGGCAAGATGGCCGTAAGAAGATTACCGCTATTATTCAATTTATGACGGCCCAAGGTTATAAACCGCGCTACGGCTTACTGACCAAAGTTCCACGAGGCGCTGAAAGCATCATGCAGGATTTGATCGGCATAAATGCCGACATAGCCGTGAGTATTACCTCGAAAAACAGGGCCAAAGTCAGAAAAATTGAAAGCCGAGCCAAAGGACGCTTATCCGTTCAGCATGATTCCGATCAACTCTTGATTCCGGCCGGCCTGGATGAAGACCTAACAACCGTAAAATCATCAATTACCGATAATTATGGCGCGGAAATCACACCCGAAGGCGTTTTTTTAATTATTCCGACATTTACAAGCGCTTTGCATTTAACCGGCCAGGCGCGCATACCTATATCCGAAGGAACGGATTTTTTTCTACCGCTGAAAACCGGACGTGACGCACTGACGATTGAATATTTCAAGCCTTTAAGAGCGTTAGACCATGAAGGCTGTGAATTCACCTTTGACACGCTACTTGAGCCGCAAATCGAAAATATTTTATCAGACAGTGGCTCGGATGCGATGACGCCGCCGGGGATGATGAACCTGCGTGAATATTTTTCGACATTTCAACCGGAGATTGCGATGCGTCGCAGGAAAATGATCCGGCCGGTCATCAAAAAATTACAACATGAAATACTGCATCTTAAAACGACGGATGCTGCGCAACGCAAGCGACGCTATGCTCTTTTTAAAAATAGGGTAAATAACTATCTGGAGTTCTGCCGGATGGAACGTGTCATCCAATTTAAAAAAAACGCCTTGGCCTTTTATTTGAAAGCGATTGCCGATTATCTGCAACATCATCCCATCGAACGTGAGATCATCAAACATCTCAGAAAAAATGATAAAAAACAGTATGAAGAGAAATTTTCGGGAAAGTTTGATAATCTTGGCGATGCCATCGAAGATTTTTTAATGGAAACAGACCATCAGACGTTTGAGCGATTTCAGTTTCTGGTGTTGCGGCTGATAGAAATTCCGTCCCAGGTTTCTGTTCAAAAATTTATTAAAGCCAATCCGGTGAAATACGATTCCGATAAAGATAAGTTTGTCAAGGTTTAGGATAGCGGATTGAATAACTTTGAACTTTACACTTAAGATTTGGCACCGTCCAACAATAATCATATTGCATTGTATTTATACTTATCATTCGCTTAATAAATTTGTAGTTCTTTTA
>JAOZRC010000474.1 GCA_029940345.1 Desulfobacterales bacterium | reverse complement strand
CCGAATTTTGAAAGAACAAGATCGGGAAAACGTTTCAACCGAACCTTATGCTCGGTGATCATCGTTTTCAGCGCGGAAGCATTGCCGGCGAGGTACAGGCTCGTAACGTCTTTATATGAGGCATGGGCCGCCTGTTTGATAATTTCCCGCAGATCCTCGGGCAGCGACGCATAGATTTTTTCATGGATAAAACATTCCCCCACTGTGTTGGGTTCTTGCCAACCGGGCCAATAATAGTATCTGGCCACCTTATACAATCCCATTTGCAGATCCTCAAAAGGGTTTAGCCAGTCAGCCGCATCAATGGAGCCGGACTTCAACGCATCTAAAATTTCCGCTGGCGGCAGGTTTGTAACTTCGGCCCCGAGCTTGGAAAACACCTTTCCTCCCAAGCCGGGTATCCGTATTTTAAGACCTTTGAAATCATTGATTGATTTGATCTCCTTATTGAACCAACCACCCATTTGAATACCGGTATTTGCCATGGGGAATGTTCTCAAATTGAACCCCGCATAGAGTTCATCCCATAGCTCTTGTCCGCCTCCGTAGTCCAGCCAGGCAGTCGTTTCCGTTGCATTCAATCCAAAGGGAACGGCGCTGAAAAACTGGCAGGCTTCATGCGCTTTCCAATAAAACGGTGTCCCATAACCCATTTCCACGGAACCCGCCCGGACAGCTTCTAATGTCTCAAAGGCCGGGCACAGCCTTCCCGGACCGTATACTTTGATCGTTATCCGTCCGTCAGACATTTTTTCAATATTTCTTGTAAAACGAATGCACGCAGCTTCCAGCGTTGATTTTTCAGGAATTGCCATAGCCAACTTCCATTCGTATTTTTTTTGCGCATGAACGGCGGGTGCGCCTGATATAGCTGCTCCAGCTGCCGCTGCTCCGGCTGTTTTGATGAATTGTCTTCTGTTCATAATTTGTTCTCTCCTATTTCATATCGATTTAAAAACCAAAGCGGGCCTTTCCCGCAATCCGAAATAGTAAGTAAAAAATGGCATCCTTCATTGAGCTGTTTACACTTTATAGATGGAGTGCCAAACTTTCAGTTTGGCATTTGCCAGTACAGCCATTTATTAACCGCCAAACTGTAAGTTTGGTACTCCGCAAAAGCGTGTGAACTACTTTTAGGGCAAAATGAAGGATCACTAAAAAATATATCGATAAATACCCTAATCCAAATAAGATTGCGTCAGCGACCTGGCCAGGCTGCATGCTTCCTCTCCAATTTGGGACCAGCCGATCGCCCGTTTGCGAAACGTATTATAAGAATCAAATACTCTTTTTGAAAATGGATCTTTTTCCGCAAATTCCTCAACGACCTCCAGGCTCACTTTGGCCAGTTTGACAAGGACGCGTTCAGGGAAACGTTTAAACCGGACGTTGTGCTTTTGAATCAATTCCACCAGGCTGGCTCCGTTGTTTGCCGAGTATTCGGACCATATATGATTATATGAAGCAAAACATGCCTGTCTGATGATTTCCCGAAGGTCATCTGGTAAGGATTCATAAACCTGTTTATTCATAAAACAGTCAATCATCGTTCCTGGTTCATGCCATCCTGGCCAATAATAGTATTTGGCCGCTTTATATAATTCCAATCTCAGGTCGTCAAAAGGAGCAGACCATTCGGCGGCATCAATAGCCTTCGAATGCAGGGCGTGATATATTTTATCCCCAGGCAGGTTGATCACTTCAGCCCCTAGCCTGCCGAGCACCGTGCCTCCCAATCCCGGCATTCTTATTCGAAGGCCCTTGAAATCATTGATTGAAGTGATCTCTTTATTATACCAGCCACCCATTTGGGTTCCCGTGGTTCCTCCAGGAAAGGGCTTAAGGTTATACCGGCCGTAGATTTCATCCATTAATTCCTGTCCCCCTCCGAATTGCATCCATGTGATCATTTCATGGGCATTCAATCCAAAAGGAATGGCGGCAAAAAAACTGAAGGCCTCATGTCTGTTTTTCCAATAGTACGCACCTCCATGGCCGATTTGAGCCTTTCCTTGGGCGACGGCGTCAAAGGTTTCAAATGCCGGGACGAACTCGCCGGCTCCAAAAACTTTAATCGTGATACGACCGCCGGACATCCGTTCGATGATTCGGGCCAGATGGGCAGCCCCGGTTCCCAGACCCGGCATATCCCTGGGCCAGCACGTAACCATCTTCCATTCGTATTTTTCCCGTGCATGAACCGCAGGCGCTGCCGAGAGAACGGTTCCTGCGGTCATGGCCGCGGCCGTTTGCATGAATTTTCTTCTGTTCATAATTTCTTCTCTGATTTTTCATGATTATTGCTAAAAAACCAGAACTTAGGGATTTTCCAATAAATAAACTACCCATTTTAGCCGTGATGTAAGGTGTGCGCATAGATTGTAGGGTGCGTTAGGCGTCAGCCGTAACACACCGAAATCATTGTCCGAACTTATTTTTATTAATATTAACACGGTGCGTTACGCTCCGCTAACGCACCCTACATTTTCAGAAGTATTGTTCCGTTGTTTGCCTGTTCAACACTCTTTTTTATTTTCAGGTTCAGATTCGGGAATAAATGCGGTTCCGGCCTTTTTTTGCACCGCCGCTTCAATGGCGTTGATCGAAGTGATGACCGTGCGTTTCCGGCAATGCTCCGTAAATTGCATGGCGGCCTGAACTTTGGGCAACATTGACCCGGATGGGAAATGCTCCTCTTTCACAAACCTGGCGGCTTCGTCCACAGTCACCGTATCAAGCATCTTCTGTTTTGCAGTTCCGAAGTTTAACATCACCCCTTGAATATCCGTGGCCATGACAAAAAGGTCTGCGCCTGCCTCTTCCGCCAGCAGGGCACTGGCCAGGTCTTTATCAATCACCGCATCAATGCCGCTAAACGCGCGCCCTTTGCGGATCACCGGAATCCCTCCGCCGCCGCAGCAGATAACAATGAAGTCCGTTTCAATCAGCTTTTTGATCTCGTGTTTTTCAATAATGGTGACGGGCTTGGGGGAAGCCACCACGCGCCGAAAGCCTTTGGCTGTTTCGATTGTCGGATAATCCAGGCCGGCAGCCTCACCATCCGTAAAACCCGGCCCGATGGGCTTGGCAGGCGTGCTAAAGGCCGGATCATTCTTGTCCACCACAACATAAGTAAGCAAACTGACAATCAGTTGATCATTGATTCCCAAGGCCATTAGTTCGCTATCCAATGTGGATTCAATCATGTAACCGATCTGACCTTCAGTCTGTGCAACCAGGATTTCCAATGGCAGTTTGGGAACCGCGTCACAACATTCCTGCTGAAGTAAAAGATTTCCCACCTGGGGGCCGTTGCCATGGGTGATAATAATACTGTAATCCCGGGACAGCCGGGCGATTTGTCGAACCGGCAGTTTCAAATTGTCAAACTGCTGTTCAATCGTCCCTTCCTGGCCTTTACGGATCAGGGCATTGCCCCCAAGGGCGATTAGCAGGATCGGTTTGGTTCGTGTTGCTGGCATCGAAAATCACCCCTTCAGGCGCCCTTGCAAGACCGTTTCCAAGGTCGGTTCGCTGTTGTCCTTGTACTCATACCGAATCCGAAGGCACGGTTTGTTGACGCTGATCAATTGGGTCAAGTCGATGGGCGTAGCAACCAGAACAAGATCACACTCCGTATTGTTAATCGTGTTTTCTAAGTCCTTTACCTGCTGCTGGCTGTAACCCATGGCCGGTAATAAAGCGCCGATATCCGGATAGGTTTGAAAGACCTCTTTCAATGTGCCTGCCAGATACGGCCGCGGGTCCACTAATTCGGAGGCGCCCCAACGCCGGGCGGCAATTACGCCAGCTCCGAAAGTCATCTCACCATGTGTAAGCGTCGGCCCGTCTTCAATCACCAGCACTTTTTTTCCTTTGATCTGCCCAGGGTTATCCGCGATCACTTCCGAGTCAGCTAAAATAATCGTCGCAGCAGGGTTGTGGCTGGCGATGACGTTGCGAACCTTTTCAACATCTTCAGGTCTGGCGCTATCGACTTTGTTGATAATCGCCACATCGGCCATGAGCAGATTGGTTTCACCGGGATAATAAGCAGTTTCATGACCCGCCCGATGCGGATCGAAAACAACAATATTGACATCGGGTTTGAAAAAAGGGGTGTCATTATTACCGCCATCCCAGACAATAACGTCGGCCTCTTGCTCCGCCTGCCGAAGAATCTTTTCATAGTCAGCACCCGCGTAAATGACCGCTCCCATACGAACCATGGGTTCATACTCCTCACGCTCTTCAATCGTGCAGTTATGTTTTTCAAAATCCTGATATGTTGAAAAACGCTGCACGATCTGCTTCGTGATATCGCCGTAGGGCATGGGATGACGCACCGCGGCCACTGTTTTGCCCATATCCCGGACAATCTGAACCACCTTGCGACTGGTCTGGGATTTGCCGCAACCGGTCCGCACCGCGCAAACAGAGATCACCTTTTTTGAGGATTTCAGCATGGTGTACGAGGCGCCGACAATAATAAAATCAGCCCCGGCGGCCGTAACCAGAGACGCTTTATGCATTACTTCCGTATGGGGCACGTCACTGTATGAAAAAGAGACCATATCCACCTTGTTTTCCCTGATCAGATCGGCCAGCTTATCATCGGAATAGATCGGTATGCCTTGGGGGTATAGCTCCCCGGCCAGTTCCGGCGGATATTGGCGGCCGTCGATATCGGGGATCTGGGTGGCGGTAAAACCGATAACATTGTATCTTTTGTTATTTTTAAAATAGACGTTAAAATTGTGAAAATCGCGCCCTGCGGCGCCCATGATAATGACGTTTTCGACCATC
>JAOZRC010000473.1 GCA_029940345.1 Desulfobacterales bacterium | reverse complement strand
CTACGTCTGTCCCGCCTTATGTGGGTAGCCCAGTGCCGACACGCCGAAAAATCAGTTTAAAACTCAGTTAAAGGCTGACGAATGGAATTTATAGCTATTTTCAAACAGACATTGATGATTACCTTTTTTGTGTTCGTAATGATGCTTCTGACAGACTTTCTTGACACCGTGAGCGGGAGAAAAGTGACCGAGATCATGCAAGGCAGCGTGTGGCGACAGTACACATTGGCGTCCTTTCTCGGATCAACTCCCGGTTGTCTGGGCGCTTTTATGAACGTCAGTCTGTACGTACACGGCATCATCAGTTTCGGAGCCATTGTCGGCGGTATGATTGCCACATCAGGGGATGAAGCCTTTGTCATGCTTGCTCAATTTCCGGCTGTGGCGTTGGCTCTTTTCGGCTTGTTATTCATTTTGGGAATACTGTTTGCCTGGGTGAGTGACAAGGCGGTTATGATTATGGGAATCACTCCTTGTAAAGCCTGTCTCGAAGCGCAATGCGAGCATTGCGAATCATGGGTGACAGGCTATGAAAATGTGAAAGATATTTTACGCTATACAAATATTTACAATAATTTCAAGCCATTTTCTTTTACTCGCTTTCTGCTTCTGATGCTTATCATTTCATTTCTCAGTTCAGTTGCCTCGGGCGCCATCGGGCCGGCTTTCTGGAACTGGAAACGGATTACGTTCATAGCCCTCTCCCTTTGCACCTTTTATATTACTGCCGTTGTTCCCGAACATTATCTGCATTCCCATATCTGGGATCATATTATTAAAAAGCATCTTTTGCGGATATTTTTATGGACAATGGGTGCCCTATTGATTGTTAATCAGGGCTTGTCTTTTTGGAATCTGGACGTTTTAATACGGGAAAATCTGGTGTGGATGCTTGTGTTTGGCGCTTTGATCGGAATTATTCCCGAATCAGGCCCCCATTTGATTTTTGTGATGTTATATGCAGAGGGTTTGGTCCCATTCTCTGTACTCTTCACCGCTTCATTTGTTCAGGACGGACACGGTATGCTTCCTTTGCTTTCATACAGCATCAGTGATTCCATCCTGATCAAAGTATTCAATATTGTCTTTGGTTTGTGTGCCGGAGGGGTTCTTTTTATCATCGGTTTTTAAGGTGATTTCCAGGAAAGAATATACCAGATTAAGCAAATATTTCATATATCGGTTTAAACTTTTCTCCGATATTGCGGCAACCCTGACACCTGAACACTCATACCTGTTTCCATTACAAAAAAAGATGGCGTAGATTCGGAATTCAGCTAATACGTCTGAAAATAGAGTGCGTCACAGCATCGCAAACTGAAGTTTGCACTCCGGAATGGGGAAGTTATTTCGTCCCCCGTTCCGCTACCAACATAAGGCGGGGCAGATTATTGAGCGACTTGCTCCTTGCAAGATAAGTTCCCAGACAAAAATTTTCCGGTATTTTTGATGCAAAATTAAAATACCGGAAAACTTTTGGTCAACTACTTACAAAGCCTCGAAATGAAGGCTGCAATCCTATGCAAAGGTGAATATCAATCCCGTTTCCTTATTGGATGTTGAATGTTCGATGTCGAATGTTCGATGTTGAAACCATAGTGTACCGCTTTATGTTGGTAGCCCCGTTCCAAACAGGCTCTAAGTCATGCACCATGATTCCTTCGTGTATTTTTGATTCGGAGTTTATATGCTTTCAGCCGCCTGGACAAGAAGATTTTTAAATCTGTCCAAATTGATCGGGTGGGGGATGATCGGAATTCCCATCCAATCGGAATATTCCAGGAATTCTTCGGGATGCTCGGCCATATAAGTATCCAAATACCCGACGCCATCAAGGACAATCGCTCCGCCGGTGTGTTTGGGAAAGTTTTCATTGGCCAGACCCTGATCCCATCCTTGGAAAACCTGTTGGCGGAATTTGATCCAGCCGGCCGTCATCCACCAAACCGGTTCGCCTCCGGCAACCTCCTGGGCAATAGCATCCCGTTCGGATTCACTGGCCAGCATGTCCATACAGTGGGTGGCCTGAATGCGTGCCACGCCAGGTCCCTGTTCTTCGATAATATTTTGCATCAGGCGTGTGGGCTCATCCACATTGACGTAGCAAAACTTACCTCCATAAATGACTAAAACCTTATTTAAAGGAGATATTTCTTTGGCTTTGTCGATACGGTTGATAAGCTGGCGTTCCAGTTCGGGTATATTTTGATGCAGGCCCGGTGTGGTGTAAAACAGATGCTCAGTGCTAAGAAAACCCTCTTTCTTCAGATAATTCAGTTCAAGACTCATTGTCCCGCAGGCCACGATGGCTATATCCGCAAATGATGTATCTTGCATTGAAAGGCCCTCCTATTTCAGTATTTCATGATTCAATATTTCAGGGCAAGCTCATAGCCTGCATGAATGGCGGAATAGATATCACTCACCTGATCCGCATCACCGATGATTTCGATTGCGGCAACGGCTTCCGATATGCTTTTATCCGGTCCGGCGGCAGGTAACATGCCAGATGCCAGAATAACCGTCTGAAAAGGTTCCAGTGTCAGTTGTTCGCCGTCTTTTTCCACTATGACGTTATCCGATGTGAATGATTTGACCGTTGTATGGGGCATCAGCGTCACCTTTGGCATCTGGCCGAGACGCATGAGCGTCAGTTTTTTGGTGATCATTTCCATCATGCTGCCGATGGGGTCGGTGCGTTTGGTAGCCACAACCACAAAGCCGTCTTTACCGAGTTTTTCAGCGATTTCAAGCCCGGTTCGACCGGCTCCGATGACCAACACCCGCGGACCTTTGACTGCTTTGGCCCCTTGGAAATATTCAAGAGACGTCATCGCATATTGATTTTCAAGCGCTGAAATGGCGGGGATATTCTGAACGGCTCCGCAAGCCCACACTAACAAATCCGGCTGAATCTCCGTAATCATATCCGCATTGACTGCCCGGCCGGTGATAACCGCACAGGCGTTGGCTTTCACACAAAATGTAAGACTGTCCAATCCATCCTGCATCTTTTCTTTTCCGGGAGCCTGCCAGGCCAGATCAAATTGGCCGCCAAGGCAGTCATTTTTTTCGGCCAGTGTTACCGTATGTCCTCGTCGGGAAAGATATAAGGCCGCACTCATCCCCGCCGGTCCGCCACCAGCAACCAGCACTTTCAATGGCTTGGAGGTTTTTTCCAATTCCGGTCGGCCAATTTCCGGATTTAAATTACATCCCAACGTCAGGCCGCTTTTCATACGATGCAGGCACCCCTGGAGGCAGTAGCCGCAGTATTTGATCTCATCGTAGGTTTCATTTTGCCATTTTTCAATCAGATCGGAATCTGAAATAAGCGGTCGCCCCAGGGCGATAAGATCGGCCAGGTTATCATCCAGCATCTTTGTGATTCGCTCAGTGCGGCCCATACGTCCGGCAACGATCAGGGGAAGCTGCGTCTGTTTGCGCACCCAGGCCAACGCGTCCCATTGGGGTTTTTCCGGAAGGCTCCCATGATGAAAATACCACGGTGGGCTGAAGCAGGCTGAACCCATACCTACATGAATGGCACAAATTCCGCCTTTTCCCGCCAGTTTTAAAAGCGGAGCCAAATCTTCCTGGCTAATTCCAAAGTCAGGGGACATCTCGTTGCCGGAAATTCGCAAAATACATGGCAAACCACAGCATTTTTCCTTAACAGCACCCAGCACTTCTTCCGCAAATTGCAGGCGCTTTTGGCCGTAACTATCGGTTCTTTGGTTTATTTTACCATTGAGAAACTGCGACACAAGGTAACCGTGGCCGCCTTGAATTTCAATGGCATCGAAACCGGCGGACACCGCTTTGGCAGCGGCCGATCGATAACCGTCAATAATTTCATCAATCTCGGCTTGGGTGAGCGCCTTCGCCTCCTGTCCGGTTGTCGGGCAGGTCAGAACCGACGGCGCTTTGGGTTTGCCTCCGGTCGCTTTGGGATTGGCGGCCGCGCCGGCATGATTCAAATGCAGGCAGGCCAGTCGGCCCTCATCGTGAATTACATCGACAATTTTTTTCAACTCGGCAACGCTTTCCGGAAGATGGACACAGAGTTGCTTGGGATGCTCCTTACCATCAGCCGTTACGGCCACCGGTTCGAGGATCAGCAGCCCCGGTCCGTTTTGAGCGATCTGCCGGTAATAGGTCTGATGGCGTTCCGTCACATTTCCCTTGGGAGAGCCATAGGCCGTTTTGATCGGCGGAAAGATAAACCGGTTTGCAAGCGTTAAACTGCAGCAATTGAATTGTTCAAACATTCTTTTCATTTTAAGCCTCCTTATACCGTTTCGCTTTTTTAGTTGAATCGTTTCAGAAATTATTCAGTATTTTGCCATTTCCCTATCATTTCCTTTAAGGCAATGCTTTGTCGATAGCTTGTGAAAGTGTTTCGGAAGACTGAGGCCAATTGTTCGATAATCAATCGCTGAAGTTGACATGCCATACACCAAGGAGTGGCTGAGTCTGCCAAGGTAATTCCTTTACGAATCGTTCGCTTAAAAGATTTCGACCTGTACGGTTGCAATTAGCGATGTAGAAAAGCCCTGAAAGGGCGGGCTATAATGAATAAGATAGGTGAAATCGCCACTAGCACGCCCTTTCAGGGCTGATATCACAACATATTATGACCCAGAGCGTTGCTCTGGGCTTCAGTAGTTCGCGCTTTCAGCGCTAACCGCACAGGTTGAAAGATTTTGTTTATTTTGATACTTTTGCCAATACAGTCTCCGAATGCATCTCTATCGGTTTAAAATGAATTCAATTATCAATTTTTGACTAAATTTTGACTAAATTTT
>JAOZRC010001013.1 GCA_029940345.1 Desulfobacterales bacterium | reverse complement strand
AAATTATTGTTAAATTTAAATATATTCAATTTTCGATTACCGAGGTCTGGAAATCAAATTATTTGTGGTTAATTATATTTTGGGGATTGATTGTGATCATTTTTGCGGGTTGTAGCGGAAGCTGCGATTCTGACAGCAGTGGCAGTTCGGCTGCCTTGGCGATCTATCCGATGGTCTCACTCGAAACTAACCGAAAACTGTAGACACACGATGAATATCATTCAGTGTGCCGGCCCCATGTGTGCCAAGGGTTCGCGCAATTTTGTGTGATTACGAACTAAAAACCCAAGATGAACAGAAGATGCTTCAATTTATTTTTCTTTGACATAGTAATGGTTTTTATGGTATTATATTATAATTTTAGAAAAATAATTAAAAGGAGGCAAACATGAAGAAGTTGAGAAAAAACAATTTATTTATTAAACTGCTAGTCGTGCTTGTCGTAACACTCTTTTCAACATCGGGTTTTTGTGCAGGGTTAAATTATGGAAGGATTTTTCCTAAGGGGAAGGTTTTCATTTACAAAGATGGTCAAAAAGTGAGCGAGTTCAGTAAAGAAGCCCCTCTTTCAAATGGAGCCTTGATTGAATGTAAAGGCCGGTGTGGCGTCAAACTGAGCGATCTTTATCTGGTGGCTGAAGATAATTCCGTTTTTTCTGTCAGTACCGATCTTTATTCCAGAGAATTGTATGTAAGCAAAGGTACGGTATACTTTGCTGTTTCCACTATGGATAGGACATTGGTATTTAAGACGGATCACGGCAGTTTCACAACCAAGCAAGTGCTGCTGAACGCATCTGCGGAAGGCGGCGTGTTAAAAGGATATATCAAAGCGTCTCCGGAAAGCGCCGAACTCGGCGTTGCAGAGGGCGGTTCGATGGTGGTATCCACCTTTAATGGCGATCAATTGATTCGGTCCGGCAATCGTATCGTATTGGCGCAGGCGAATTTGGGAGGGGGGCAACCGGTGGGTGCGAAATCTGCAAAGATGTCCACTGCTGCAAAAGCCGGAATCGGTGCGGCCGTTTTAGCCGCCATTGCCGCCGGGGTGTTATTAACTAACGATTCATCTGATCCTAAAGATGCAAGCCCCAGCACCCCTTAATCACCATGAATTAAAACTGTTTACACCCGCTCCCATTATCTTCGTGGGAATATAATATTCTGATTTTGGTTTTTCCTGTCCTGATGGAACATGAAAGCTGAAGCTTGCACTCCTTAAGGTGGACTGGCGGATAAGGCCGGACGCAGCGTTCATGTACGTCGGATTGGCGGGACCCACCATACGCCCATCTCCCTTAGAGCCTGTTTGGAAAGTCGTGATCGAAGCGAAAAAGTGTGAGAGCGAG
>JAOZRC010000472.1 GCA_029940345.1 Desulfobacterales bacterium | reverse complement strand
GTTGCGGTCTTGGGGCTTGGCAAAATGCGCGAAATGGTTTTTCTTAAATCCGTGTTGTTCAAGTAATGCCGCACCGGTTTGAAAGAGTAAATAATCTTGCATCCAGGGACGCCGCGCACTGTTGTCAAGTTTGTGCCGCCGCATGAACGATTGATTTCGCCTGCTATGATTAAGGTGATAAAGGGAAAAACCGTGTAATCCGAGATTGATCAACATCTTAATGTCGGCAAGAAAAATCGGAACGGTTTGTTCCGGCAGACCGTATAACAGATCTGCAGAAACCGTCCATTCTCTTTCAATCACTGACTTGACTTTTTCCCGTACACACATCGCCTCGCTTTTTCTTCCCAACAAGGTTCGAATACGATCATTCATGGTTTGCAGACCCAAATGCAAACGCTTGAAACCCAGTTGCTCCAGTTCCTGCAAATGCTCGTCGTTGATATAGCGTACTGATGTTTCAAGGGCCCATTCAGTAGTCGCATGCACACATAATCGGTTTCGGAGGTGTTCAACGATGCGTTCAAGGAAATTAAACCCAATACAATTCGGAGTGCCGCCTCCGAAATGCACCGTCGTTACAGAGCGTTGGCTAAGGTTGCTGATGACCGACCATGCGTCTATCTCACGCAATATGCAATCCGTATATTTTTGAACGCGCGGGGTGTCAGATCGCGCGATTATTGATGCTCGACAATCACAGAACGGACATCGGGAAAGACAGAAGGGGATATGAAGATATATCGAAAGGGAACGATTGCTTTTATATACTGCTTGTTTAACTGCGGACCAGGCATTGCTGCCTTTATATTGAAGGCCATATTCGTTCCAGCCGGGTGCAGGCATTCCGTGGTCTTCAATTTTCAATTTTGCAGTTGCCAGCCGCCATTCCCGTTTCAAACCTTCCGGATTGAGGTTGGGCGGAATGTCATTCCAAACTGAACTGCTCTTTTGGGCGGCTTTTGATATAATGTCACGGCAAGTTAAACAGTTTTTACAATTCTTGTCACATGAGATCAGTTTCTTAAACAACGATTCACTAATCTCAAAGTAAAGTTTTTCCGTTGCTGGCCCTCCGCCGATCTCGTGCGGCCGCAAAGGTGTTTCATGCAAGTAGGCTTTGAGTACCTTTAGATACTTGCCGGGGTTCTGAAGCGTCACGCGTCCGGCCAATTTTATCTCATCAAACAAGCCGTTGAAAAAATGAAGATATTGCGGCAGAATCCAGTTTCCGGTCATAGCGATCCAAGGTTCGGCCAGCAGTAAATCGCGGCAAAGACTCGCGGGATGATTTTCCCGTCCATACGCCATTTCATAGAAATGTTGTGTGCGATAGAGGCAACCGGGCAGACAGCCTTCGTTGACGAGGAGACGAATGCGGCCTGTAAAAGCGTTGCGTAATCGTTCCAGGGCGGGCCTGTCGCGCAATATACGGCTCGCAGGGACGATGGTGTCAAACGTATTTTGCTGCATGAGAATTTCTAGGGGATGAGCGATGTCTGTCAACACCGATCCTGTGCATCTGAGCGAAGGAATAGCGGCCTTAAATCTCCGAGCCAGCAAAGGATCGGCTATGATTATTTCGGAAACCCCGTTCTCTTCATACATTTTTTTAACATGCGGAAGTAGCTTTTTATAAAGAGACGTCGTATTTTCCTGATGAATGATGCTGTTTATAAGCACAGCCTTATTAATGGCAGTCAGGCCAAGAAACGTATTGAGATAAACATGCGGTTGTATAGGCCGGCCTGTTGCAATTTGGTTATTCGGCAAAGGAAAGTATACGTTAAAAGTATGCCCTTCTAAAACAGTGACGACTTTGCTCCAAAAATCAGGAGGTTGATCAATATAGGGCAACGACCAAATCAAATTCATCCTCCGGTGATTTTCTTTTGATAGGATATGACACGCGTCATTGCTCTGGCCACACATCCTCCGCGGCATATACCGTTATTACGGTATGTGCAAGTCGGACAGTCGGGTTTACTGCCGGCTTCACGCCACGGTTTCAGCTCGGTTTCAAAACGGGCAACCATATCGTCCCTGGTTTCATTGCTTTGAAGGTTCGCGCAACTTATATGCGAAAGTGCATAGCATGGTGCGATGTCACCATAAGGCAAGATATCAATGACAGGGTTACATCTTTGGCCGATTTGATCCGCAAAAGGGCTGGTTTTCAAAAATTCAGGGGAAAACATACACGGCGTCCATCCGCAATCAAAATCAACGTGAATGCCTTTTTCTATTGCGTTCTGGCAAAAGCGTTCAGTTAAGGCGCCCACATACGACAATTGCGGATCACGTACAAATCGGTTACCTCTTTTGGCAATCGGATGCGCAACTCCTAAACGTATGATGGGGGCGGTTCCCCAGCGACTTTGCCACTCTGTCAAGCGGTCTGTGTTTTGATAAGCATGTATAATAGTTGCGCCAAGTGTTATTTTTTCCCCCAACTTTTGGCAAAGTTTTTCCTGGTGATGCAACAGCCTACCATCGGATGGATATTCCAGATCAACATTGAGAACAAAGCGTAAAGCGTCGCTGTTCATGTAATTCACATCCAAGGCATCCAGAAGCGAATCAGATATGAGTCCGCCTGTGAAAACCTGAACGTTTAGTTGTTGTTCCAAAGTTTTGTCAATCAGGTAAAGAAAATCGGGGTGCAGGGTCGGCTCACCTCCCATGAGTCGCACTGTGTCAACACCACCGGCTTTCAGGAGAGTCAACGCCCGCAAAAAAGTGGATGCGGACATATCAGAATGTCCTTTGATGCTCACCTTGCGTGCAAAACAAAATGAGCAATTCCGGTTACATCTGGTTGTTAGCGATATATTTGCCATGCTACTGTTTTTGCCAAGAAATAAACTTCTCGTTTTCCCATTCCTGCAATGTTTTCACCAATTCTCTACGTGCAGCGGCTTTGTCGATACCCCGCAATATCGAAAGCCAATCTGTGAGTTCATCAATACGATAGCCTTTGGATAATCCATCCCACAGAGCGGCATACGGATAGGGAAGGGAACAGCAGGGGCCTGATTGCGACCGGCAAATTGTAACGCCTCTTTTAGTGAACACCCAGTTCACCAAGGGATATATGTTGTCATAGTCAGTTTTCATCAGGAATTAACAGACGATCTTCATTTTGTTCAGCAAAAACCTGCTGTGCTGATTTGTCATATAGCCAAGCGTTAACCGTCGCACGTCCGGCAACTGTTGCCAATAAAAAAGCAGCGCTGATAAGACGTGTTTGGATACATTCATCTGTGTAGTCCGGGCCGCAATCAGGCGGGGTTAGCGCAATATGGCACCCGCCAGCGCAAGTCCAACGACAAAAACAACGTTCGCAGCGAGGCTTATGCCAAACCATATTTCGAATACGTTCAAGATTATTCGTATCAATAGTGACATTTCCATCTTTTGAGACATATCCGATGGTATTATCCAAACCATGTTCACGCCATCGATCCGTCTCAAGGTAGCAGGCCGTCAGCGTTCCATCCGGCATCAACATAAGTGAATCTTTACCGACCGGACATGAGGTCCATCCTGTCTGGTTGATATTCGTAAGCCCATTGATGACTTCAACCCCTTGGCGTTGCGCTTCATTATAAGCGCCCATGAAGGCTTGAAAGAATTCATAAGGATCGGGAGGCTGTAAATCAGCGCCGTCAGATTTTGTATTCGCAGTTAACGGTTCGATGTTAAGTTTATCTATGTTGTAGGCATTCGTAATTTGCCGGGCCAAATCCGGCAGTGCGTGTACTGAGCGATTGGTTGCACACAGGCGTACACACAATTCAGCGGGTGTTTCCGACAAGACTTCCAGTATTGTCGAGACTTGCTCAAAGCTCCCGCTTCCATCCGGATTGGGACGATTTGCGTCTTGAAATGCCTGCGATCCGTCATAAGATACAACGACCGTGTCAAAGACGTTGCCCACGAACTGAGCATACTGCCGATCAAGTTTGCCATTGGTTGTTACTTCCAATCTGAGTTTGACATCGTTTTTTTGGCAATTCTGGCGGGCATAATGGACAATTAAATCAACTATGGAACGATGCAGAAATGGCTCCCCTCCGAAGAAATGAATATGCAAAAGCTTGCTTTTTTTCCGTTTCAGGTTATGCAGAACATAGTCAATAAAATGACACGCCTGAATCGGGTCAAGTATATCCGAATGGGCCTCAGCTGCTGCAAAATCACAGTAAACGCAGCGCATATTGCATCGTCGCGTTGGCATAATCACTATTTTGGAAGGTGACGGTGTTTTTGAACCCGGTCTTGGGGGATATTCAGCGGGACGTCGGATTCGATCCGCCAGTTCTCGCAAAGAGTCGCTACGAATACCGGATGAATTGCGCTGCAAAGCAACCAGGGCTTCCTCGTTTACTCTGGCAGTAAAGCCCCGTAAAGGACTATATATTAGGTGTGTCTGACCCAGTTGCAGAGCATACGTATCTTGCATTCCTATAGTTCCGTAAACTCAGGTTGTGCTTTGCGCTTCGGAGGTAAAAGCGGCGTCCTGCAAAAACGTGATTTTGAAATTCCACGTTTATCCGCTTCTTCCCAAAGAGCGTAGGCCGCCGCGAAAATCACTTCTCGTGTCATGTATCGTTGCACATCGCAAAGGAATTTGGCGGGTGGATGCGTATTCCCTGGTCGCTTTATCAAACAAATATCCGGACATCCCAGCGTGCAATGAAAACGGTTGAAACAAGCACCGCAGGATGGAGGAAAGGTGCTGCAAAGGTCGCGGATAGCGGAAATACGGCCAGTGTCAAGCATATAACGCATTGTTTTCTGATTGAAC
>JAOZRC010000471.1 GCA_029940345.1 Desulfobacterales bacterium | reverse complement strand
ATAGCCCATTTCATTTGGCTTCACACAAAAATTTAAACCTCAACCCTTTATTTTTATGGGATTTACTTGAAAAAATCGGAACCAAGTCATATGAAATGCACTATAATTCAGGCTGATGTCAGGTTTCGTTTCTCAACCCAACCTACGACTCTATTTAGTGTCCCAGCTAATGTTGTTAGCCGCAGTTTGCATTGGTCAAAATGAAAAAGTCCCTTTCTGGTTTATTAGCTGACGTTGATTATATGGATTTGTTCATTCAACGTCCAGAAGTCATAAACAATGCCAACCAAAAAGAGGCCGCCGGTTAAGAAATAGACAATTCCGGTGATCCATTTGCCCATATATAAGCGGTGTATGCCGAAGATGCCTAAAAACGTCAGTAAAATCCAGGCAAGGTTAAAATCCACCGGGCCTTCACTAAAGCGCAGACCGGCTTCACGCTCCATCCCGGGAATCAGAAACAGATCGATAATCCAGCCGATAAAAAGTAAACCGAATGTGAAAAAATAGATCGTTCCTGAAATCGGTTTACCATAATAGAACCGATGGGCACCTAAAAAACCGAAAATCCAGAGGATGTAACCAATTGATTTTTTGTGTGTATCGCTTTTCATCCGTTTTCACCTCCCAGTGTTTGGTAGTTATTTGATATTTATTTGATATTTATTTGATAAAGTACTCTGAAAAGAATCAATCTGTGCAATTCATTCAGAGTCCCATCAGGACGACGGACTTGGAGCCAATTGTGCTACAAACATGCCGTTCCCACGGAGCTATGAGGGATATCACATTTTAATTGCACAGGTCGAAAAAAAATCAAAGCAATTTGGTAAAGAAGCGTTGCCAGCGCGGATGCAGAAAATTTTTGTTGCGCGAAATGACAACGGCGGTGGCCTGTCCGACAATCACATTGCGGTCAACCAGTCCGAAAAAACGTGAATCGGCGCTGTTGTCACGGTTATCGCCCATCATAAAATATTTGCCTTGCGGTATTTTCACCGGGGCAAAAGAATGGCTAAAGGCGTGCGCTGGTGTGAACATAACTTCATGTTGTTTACCCATCAAATTTTCATCATAAAACAGATGCCGGCCCCGGATGTCATCGTCTTTCAGCGGCGATTTATTTTGATCCTGCACCAGATAGGTTAAAAATTGACCGTTAATAATAAGGCGGTTTTTCAGCATTGCCAAGGTGTCTCCTGGAATGCCGACAACACGTTTGACAAGGCGTTTACCATCTTCCGGCGAATAGAAAACGACGATATCACCCCGTTGAGGCGCAGACCAGGTTTTCAAATGCCAGGTGGTGTAAGGCACTTTCAGGTCATACGCCAGTTTGTTGACAAAAATACGATCACCGATCAAAATCGTCGGTATCATTGATCCGGTGGGAACATCATTCCAATCGGCAATGGCCGATTTAAACGATGTTGCAACCAACAGCGCAATAAAAATACTGTATCCCCACCCGCGCCACAAAGTGACCACTCTTTTTTTCCATCCTTTTGGCATTGTTCCATCCTTCGCTTGAATATTCTGATTTTGTTTTTTGACAATTTCCGGCTGTTTAATCATTCCGAGACCGAAAAAACAAAGGCTTTATATTTTTTTGTTATTTAACTTAAAATTTTCCAAAAGGTCAACACCTTTAGTATTAACGCACCAAGGTGGCAAACGCCTCGCCACGCTGCTCAAAGTCTTTAAATGAGCCATAGCTGGGCGCTGCCGGTGATAGCAGGATAACACCTTCCGGCGGGGTTATTTCCCGGGCAATCGATACGGCCTGTTCAAGGTCTGACGCCTCGTGCAGTTTGAAAGAATTAACAAGTTGACGCGCCAGGATGCGTCGAATCACATTGGCCAGACGAACACCGCTTTCCGGCATGGTTACCACCGCATGAACGGATTGACTGACCAGAAATGCGGCAAGTTTGTTCAGAGATAAACCCCGGTCGAATCCGCCGGCGAGCAGTGTGATTTCACTGCCCTGGAATGATTGTATGGCGGCAATCGCCGCTTCCGGCGTTGTGGAGATGCTGTCATCCACATAAAGAATCCTGTTTTTTTCCCCAATAATTTGCAGGCGATGCGGCAAACCGCGAAAAGTCATCAGAGTCTCAACACATGCACACGCATCAACACCCACGATTTCTAATACGGTCAGGGCGGCGCAGATATTGGAAAGGTTATGCCTTCCGGGCAATCGGACATGATTAATATCGAATATGCGTTCCGATCCCCGGCAGATATGTTTATCCACAATGTGAAAACCGTTGCGATGATTGAAACGGTGCGCATCCGGCCAGCGATGGCTAAATTGCTGTGTAAGCGGATCCGTGTGATTGAGAATCACGCTTTTGTCGGGAATGTTATTGAAAAGACGGAGCTTATCTCTGAAATAGTTGGCCGTATTGCCGTGCCAATCCAGATGTTCGGGGAAAAGATTCAGCAGTAAGCTGACCGAGGGGGATGCGTTTAATTCACTGGTCTGGTAGGAGGAAAGCTCGATTACCATAATCTCCGGCGGCGTCGGAAGGCCTGTCTGACTTAGCAGGGGAACGCCGATATTGCCGCCAAGCACCGCATGGATTCCGGATTTACGAAGCAGTTCGGTAATCAAGCTTGAGGTGGTGCTTTTTCCTTTGGTGCCGGTGACGCAGATCGTTTGCATCCGGGGATGTTCATCAAACCATAATTGGGTTGCCGAGGTAAAACGCACACCTTGCGCTTGTGCGTTTCCTACTTCAGGACGATAGATCGATATCCCTGGTGATTTAATAATAATTTCATAAGAAGGAATTGCGTCAGTTGCCTTGGCACCTGTTAAAAATCGTACGTTATCATTTTCAGCCGTTTCGATGTTTAGCGGCAGGGGCGTGTCATTCAGCACGGTCAGGGAAAGATCGGGCAAGCGTTGATTCAGCCAGCGCAATGTGGCGTGTCCCTCCCGTCCGAAACCCCACAGAGCGACTTTACGTCCTTTAAGTTCCTGAATACGCACGCAGCACCTCTTCATATTTATCGGGCAGTTGATGAAGATTCGAAAATTCTAAAGCGGTTTTTACCATCCGTTCCGGATTATCCAATCCGGGAAGAATTTTCGTTTTGAACCGTCGCACCAGACAATCGTTACGCCATTGTGAATCCTTTTGCTTTAGCGTTAAGAGTATAAAAGCCGCCGCCGATTCTTCGATCTCGCCCACACACTCAAACGGCTTAAATCCGCTGACACCCAATAATTGGTCGAATCCCCGATGCTGTTCCATATCATCCAAAAGGTTGGCGCCAAACAGGGTGATCAATTTGTTTTTGGCCATAAAAGGCGCCAGCACCAGGAATGTAAAACGGCACTTGGGACAATCAAGGCACCAGTTCTGAAGGCGTTTTCGTCTGTCCAGTTTGAAAGCACGGTTGCAGCTCATAAACACCGAATGATAGGCGCTAAGTTTACTAAACAGTTGGGCAATGCGTAAGTCTGACAGGGGACGGAGAAAAGAAAAGTAATTAAAATCGGACAGGATATAATTTTTAAAAAATTGCGCCACATCCTTTTCAAATTCCATACTTTTACTATATTGGTGGTTCACACTAAAGCCGTTATGAATCAGATTACCGCTGTTGGCGGAGCGTTCGTTGGACAGTGCGGCCGTGTCAAAGCCGTACAAAATAGCGCATACAGGTAAAATAAAGGCAATGATCGCGGAAATGGGGACATGGCCGTTATAAGCGCCTTGTTCGTTCAGTTTAATCAGACGGGGTGAAATTTGGCGAGTGACGCTGATAAGGGGCAATTTGGCAATTCGGGCAATTTCTTTGATGGGTTGGAAATCACCCAGGGAAAACAGCACAAGTGGTTGTCCGGTGCGCTTCAGAGCATCAATCGTCACAACGGCGTCTTTACCGCCGCCCACCGGAATGGCTATGCGATTTGATAATTTGAAAGATTCCGGTATGGCGGTGCTGTGTTTTGAAAAAGGGAAACGAATGCGTCCACGTAAGTCCAACTGGTTGCAATAGGCAAATTCAGCCAACCCATTGAGATATAATTTATCAAAAAAATGAGCGCATTGTTCTGTAATAGGGGATGTTTCAATACGAATCGAATTCGGAACCGCCGCTTTATAATAGCTGACGCCAAGCACCAGGTGCAAATAACGTAATGCCCTGAAAAACGCCCGGCGTAACATCAGATCCGTTGGCAGGCGGGCTTGGTGAAAGGTTAAGTGTTCAGTGAACCGAGGACCGTTATCATAAGCGTAGCAAAATTCAGCCCGGCTTTTTTCCTCATTAAAGCTGTAAGAGATAAAACGAAAGGTTTTAATCGCGGACGGATCGAACGATGTCATAACATTTAATTTTTCCCGGTAAATTACTTACTGAGGATTTCATCTGTTTTTTTCATCAACTTCAGCGGACTAAACGGCTTTGTAAAATAGTCGTCGGCTCCGGCGGCGCTGCCACGCTCCTTATCTTCGTCCTGCCCCAAAGCCGTGAGCATAATAATTGTAATATTGGCTGTTTTCGGGTCATTTTTCAATTGGGCGCACACATCAAAACCGTCCATGCCGCCTTCGGGCATCATGACATCTAAAAACATCAAATTCGGTTTTTCACGACGAGCTATTTCAATTGCTTCAGGACCTGTGCCTGCTTGAAATATCAGGTAATCGCCCATACGCAGTGTGATTTCTACCAATTCACGAATTTCTTTCTGATCATCAACAACAAGTATTTTTTTCATCATTTCCCTCTCATATTGAAAATTTACTGATTATGCATAGTAAGGGTTGAATTCGACTGTGTAAAGTCAAAGGGTTACTAAATTACT
>JAOZRC010000470.1 GCA_029940345.1 Desulfobacterales bacterium | reverse complement strand
GACCAAACAACCGATCGAATCAATGAACGCTACGCTAAAAATATGCTCCTGCATCTGAGCAAACATGCCGACCGTGCCTGGACCGCAGATGAACTGAAAGACGAGTTGAATATCCCGGTAGACCGGCGCAAAATTCGTGAAAAGCTTGAAATCATGGCCAAGGCGGATGTGATCAAAAAAGGCCTCAGCGATATTCGTTACCAAGGTTTGCAAGACGGCACGATTTATCTGATTTTACGCCATCGTTTTGAAGAGGAAATCAGCAAATTCGCTCCGGATTTGAAGAAGAGTTTCAACGCTGAACTTGAAAAACTTAAAAAACACCGAGACTCCCTGCAAGGCCGATTAAACAACCTGGTAGGCAAATTTGCGGAGTTTCAACTGTTCACCGATTTCCGCACGCGCCAACATTTTCCCCTGTCAGTCTATTTTGATGGCGTCAAAGACGGCACGCGGTTGAATATAACGGAGATGCGCATGCGTGACAAATTTGAGCGCGCGGACGGCAAAGAGATGGAAATCGATGTGCGCGCCGACTCCGCCTGCGGACGCACGGTGCTGGCAGAGGTTAAAAAAACCGAGAGTAAAAGCGGAATCGCCCTGACGCGGGAATTTAAGGAAAAAGCGGATGCTTTTTCCAAACGTTTTCCCGGGAAGAAAATACTGCCGGCCTTTTTGTCCGTAGGGGGGTTCACCGCTCCGGCTATGCGGTTTTGCCAGGCGCACGGTATCGCCACAGCGGAAAGGATTCATTATTTTCAGAAGGATTAAGGAACTATGTTCGGCATCCTTCATGCACATTCAAAAGAAAGGCGGCCATTGTCACACGTCAAACTGACCGGAACTCCGGCCCGACAAAGCGTAAATAGGCACCGGCGTCGGTTTGCCTTTGACACGAGCCTCACCTAACGAGCGGGTGTCAAAAGGCTGCATCGCTTTTACCTGCGTTGCCTTACTGATAATAATACGTGTATTATACGTTTTATTTTTCGTTAATCCTTCCAAACGGGACGCCACATTGACGCCATCTCCGATCACGGTGTAATTCAACCGATTGACAGAACCCATATTGCCGGCTGTAACCATGCCCGTATTCACACCGATACCGATTCCCAATGGCGGCAACCCGTCCTTTTTTAGCACGATATTGAATTCATCCAGTGCCAGGCACATATCAATCGCGGTGTTAAGGGCACGATCGACATCGTCATCATGTTGTAAAGGTGCACCAAACAAAGCCATAATCGCATCACCGATGTATTTATCGATCACGCCGCCATGACTTTCGATGATTGTACTCATGCGGGTCAGATAGCGGTTCAATAATGTCAGAATAAACTTAGAGGACCGGCCATGGCAAAGGGTTGTGAAATTTCGAATATCGCAAAACAAAATGGTGACTTCGCGTTCTTCGCCGCCCAATTCGACATCATGGCGCATCAATTCATGGGCAATGGCCGGTGACACGACTTTGCCAAGCAACGTCTGAACACGCTCTTTCTCGGCAAGTCCTTTGACCATGCTATTATACGCTTTGGCAAGTTCACCGATTTCATCTTGTTGATTAACCTGTGCATAGTGGCTGTAATTCCCCTTTTCGATTTCACGTACCGATTCAACCAGAGTTTTCACCGGTTTGGTTACGGAACTTGCGATCAGGATGGTGGCGGCGATAAACACCAGGACGCCGCTGATAAAAATCAGAATAAGGGTATCACGCAAACGGCGGTATGGCTGCATGACTTCGGTTAATGACCGTTGAAGCACTGCATAAACGGAGGCATCCGGACCTTCCTTTAAAGGAACTATTAACGCGACATATTCTCCCGCATCCATGGGCAAGGATAAGCTCTCGTTCGGCTGCCAATCAGATTTTGAAAGTGTTTTAACGAGGTCGGCCTGTAAGGAGGGGCTTAGGGTGGAGGCGATGTTCGACCACTGGCTGTCGGCATCTGAACGCAACAGTGAAACCTGGGAGAAGACCAGTTCTTTATATGCATTGGCCAGGTCGGCATCAATAATATAGCCGATGGCAAACCAGGCGATGGGGTCCGGCGCCAGCAAAGGGGCAATGATTATTTGGTAGTGACGGTCGCTCCGGGTGATAATCGCATCGGCAAAACCGTACTCTTCAGCCGTTTCAATCTGTTCGGGAAACAGAAACGGTTTATCGGCTTCTCCCGGATTCCATGTATCTGCGACAATCTGATAGTCCGTGGACACCAGTATGGCATAGCTGGCATTGACACGCATTTTAAGGCTTTCCAGCGCAGATAAAATGGTGTCCCGGTCAGATGCCATAAACGCCTTTTTAAAGGCAAAGTCCATGGAAATAATGCGCGTATGTTCGGAAAGCAGTTCAATGCGGCTTTGGGCCAACTGTTTAAAAACATGCGCGCCAATTTCCAAATTGGATGCGATCTGAGAGCGGGCATTGCGCCTGTTGGCACCGTCCACGACAATAAAGGCGATGACCTGAACCAACACCAACAGCGTGATAAAGAGAAACAGGATGCGTGATCGAAAGCGCTGAAAACGAAACGTTAACGATACACGCCGCCACCGAGTTTGGACGCACGTAACGGACGCCAAACCTTTTTGAGTTTCAGGGTGAACTCCTTGGTTACGGTTGCTCCCGCCGCAATTCTGACTTGTTGTTTGGAAGACTTGTCGGCCTTTTTCATCCTCGGATGCCATACTTGGACGTTATATTCTCCTGATGGAAGATTTTCAATGCGTATTGTTCCATGCTTATCCGTAACGGCAAAATAAGGCGTTGCCACTACATAAACATAAGCCTTCATCCAGTCATGAATATTACATCCTAAAACAACTGCACCGGGTTTGTCAAAGATAATCGGTACAGACGGACCGGCACCTTGGGGATAAAGCGGGATTTCAAACGTTTTAGCCGTCGAAAAAGAATACACATGATGCCGTATGTTGTCACTGTTAGGGAACAAAACCGCTGTTCCTATCTTTACAGGCGTAACGTAATTTACAAACTCTTTATCAATTTGATCGATAGTGGCTTGTGGTGCCGGATCAGTTACATTGACCTGGCCGGAAACAGGTGTCGCATAAACCACAGCATCGGCGACAGGTTTGCCTTTAATATCTTTGACAACGCTGTTCAGCGTTTGTCCCGCTTCACCAAACGCACTTCCGGCAACCAGGATAACGCTTATGATTTGAATAAATAAATATCGGTGATTAAACATGTTTCCCCTCCTTTAATCTGATTCTTATCAGAAACTATAGGTCAAGCTCAGATTCAATTTGTTTACATTGTAATTCAAATCAGATGCCGAACCATCCAAATAAGAATAGCGAAAATTCGCCGAAAAATGATGACTGATTGCGTAAACAGCTCCCAGCGAAATTCGGTGGGTCAACGCACGCATTCTATAGGCGCATGTAGGGCGGCCATTAAAGACGTTGCTATAGGCGTCATCTTTTGAAAGTGCGTCAACCCTGTCAAGAACGATCCAAACAGTTTCGGAATCGCAGGTGGAAGCGACATCACCGTCACGGATCGAATATCCCAGTGAAAATAACAGATCATTGAGAAGCAGGTAGTTAAACCGCACAAAACCGGCGTGGCCGTCCTGATCGAATACATTGCTTGCGATATCAGGTGTAACCGTGATCCCGTTTTGACCATCACGATAATCATATCGGTAGCCGATTTCAGCATCAAGCCGTTCAAAAATACGCTTGCCCAGCGTAACGCCCGTTTCAAAAAGCCAACTGTCCCTGATACTATCATTAACGCTCAGATATCCCCCGGAACCATGAATTTTAAACCATGGTTTATAAGGCCCCACACCGAATTTTCGACTGATTCCCAATGTCGTGCCGATGTAGCCGCTATTCAAACCATAAATTTCTTTATAAAATTCACCTTTTAAGTCCCCGGTGACGCTGAGGCGTGTAAAGTCGCCTGACTGATAAACCCGCCCCAATGACACCGATGGCAAAAGCAGATAATCCTCTTTTTTGACACTGTCAAAATAGCTATTATTCACATTATCATTATATTCCGCTCCAAGCGAGGTTTCAAATATCTTATCCACCCATTCGGCCCTGGCGCTTGCGGCGAAATTGATTAAAAGAAGGAAAGTAAGAAGGGTTGCCAGGAATAGGGGGAAGGATTTATCCGACAGTAAACAAACGGTTGCTTCTTTAAAATTGCGTCTTTTATAGAATAATACCATGTTAACCTCCTTTGTGCTTATGATGTGTTTGGGTATGTTTGCAAAACAACCTTTCTTGATGGTTATTGTATTTCAATAATTTATTGTATTAAATACCAGGTTTCGTTCCTCAACCCAGCCTACGAAATGAGATATACTTGAAAAGGCCATAAAGGGTGAAGGTTTTAGTCTTTAGCGGAAACGTCCTGACACCTGAATCCGGAAACCATAATTTTTAAAACCACAGATTTCGACCTTGCCGAGTATAACACCAAAAAATTTGAACAAGATACGGATTATTTTTGGATAATTTCTAAAAGGAAAAATCAGAATCAGGATACGGTCAAGTGTAACAGCGAAGTCGTACGCAGGTAGTAAATAATTAAGAACACAGCGTTACCGCCGTATTAGGGCCAATCATACTTGGTATCCATCGAGATACCACAATGTATTACTAACAGTAACGCCAGTTGCTGTTTTGTCAAGGTGGAAAGGTTCAGAAAAGTGATTACACAAGTCCGTCTCAGCACGAATTGCCAAAATCTTTTTCCCAATTCCGTTGAGTGTTGCCCTCAATTTTCAATCTTAGAGCCTGTTTGGAAAGTCGTGATCGAAGCGAAAAAGTGTGAGAGCGAG
>JAOZRC010000469.1:1286-4837 GCA_029940345.1 Desulfobacterales bacterium | reverse complement strand
ACGCTAATACTAACAACCCGTACCTTTCTGATAGAAACCATAATAATGTATTAGGCATAATGCTATATATTATATCCGTATTAAAAATACCAAGGCTTTTCGTATACGGGAAATTTAAGATTTTTCTGATATGGGGACGATAAAGAACTGATGAAATATAGATAGAAATGAAAATCATAAATGAAATCAAATAATATTTATATTTAATATAGAAATCATTCTCTCGGTTTATATTTCCTTTGCTAATAGCATGATGATTTTCTTCGTTTATCTTTTTATTCTTAATCTGATTTTTTACACCGGCAACAGAATAGAAGATAAAAATCGCACAGAGAACATATAAATTCAAAAGGATCGTATATAATAACAGGGTCGCAGTAAATATTATCATTACGACATCAATCCATCTGAATTTCTTTTCAAAGCACCAAAGATGGTAAATGAGAATAAAGATAAACATCATACTCAAACTGTAACCACGTTGTTGAACAGCGAAATTAAAAAAAGGAACCGTGGTAACAAGAATAACCAAGGCAATGTATGCAACGTAAGTATTAAAAAATTCGGTTCCGATTTTATACAGATATATGAATGAAATTAAGCTAAAAGCCAATATAAAATAGCGGCTTTTTTCTGGTTGGTCCATTAAAGTGAATAATGACTCAACGCTAATTAACTTTAGATATAAATTATTGATTAAATTAAATAAAATATGATTATTCGTTGAGGAGTAATTCATTACAGTTTCGCTTAAGGGGCAAAATGTATATCTGTATAATGTAGTTACTTCGTCATACCAAAAATCTAAATGCAAATACTTGTTGTATATCTGTAAGAGAAATGGAATTATAATCGCTAATAACAATATCACACTAAGAATACAGTTAGTGATTTTTTGTACTGATATGACATTTATAGATTCTTTGAATTTAAGGAAGTATTTTATAACTGCGCTGCTAAATGAAATAGCAACAACCAAAATAGCGCAACCGATTAGAGACATAAACAAACCAATAGGAAATTCATTCAAGACTACTTTTTTATGACTTCTTTTTTCAGAATACAGGTCATATTGTTGAGATTTTCCATCATATATAACTTCAACTGTTCCTGACCAGGGATGCTTTAAAAAAAGTACTTTGGTCTCATATTCGAGTCTGCCGCGCCAATAAAGCCTGGCTGGCTGGTTTTTGTACGACACCAGACTGCCTTTACGCTTCTCCCAAGAACTGTTACTCAAAAAATCAATGGTATCCGCATACCTATCACCTTCTAACACCCAGACTTCACTTGCTTTGGCATCTTTATTTTTTTGGCCGGTAGAGATAATTTCTACTGTATGAAACTCGAATGGAATCATTATTATTAATAAACAGCAATTGATAAAAAACAGTATCAGCCAGGCAATCAAACTCTTGGGTGTATAAAGCCTTATACAAGATCGAATCAGTTTGGTCGGTGCCCGATAAATCAGATATGATAATAGAAGTGATAATATCACTATGATCAATAGCTGATAGAAAAGAGACATTATCCATATCTTCAGAAGATAAACGAGAACTAAAGAAAGTGATAATGTCAGTATCATGCTCAGGATGAAATTAAGCAATGAAGGTCTTTGTTTTTTATCGTTATACATTTTATTTTGCTAATGAGAAAATAGATATATTGAAATTATCAAACACCTAAATTGAATGCACTCCCTACGATAAGCTCTGCTACCGGAAAAATCGCTAATGAAGCAGAGTAAGATCAATCGTGCATCATGATATTTGCATTTGTGCTAACGAGATTTGTTGGATGTGACTTTTAGAGTAAATCCATCTTTCAATGAATCACCCCTCAAACGAAGATTTGGATTATAATGCGGAGTACATGGCAATGGTGAATTCCAACATTTCCCTCTCTCTCCTTTAGTGGGAAGATAAAGTGTTAAACCATGGTTAGTAGTTTTTTGAATCAATTGCGGCTTTTTTATCGGTTGATAACCATTCAACGAAATATACTTAAATAGCCCTTGATTTTGCCATATTGGCCAAAAAAGCAAACCTGTAAAAATAATGATAGAAAGCAACTTGGCTTTATCAAATACAATTATTGAGCAGATATTAACAAAAGTCAAAACACTCAATAGCCAAAGGAGAGAACCGACAAAACGAGGATTAGGAGCTGTAAAGAACCAGAACGCCAACCCGCCGAGAATAGGTATGTATCCGATAAGGGAAGGCAGACACAATCTACCCTTATTTTTTCTTAATAAATTCAAAAAAATCACAAATAGTAGACTGATAAACCCGAAAAAGAATAATATAAACGGAGACCGCACATACATATCTGTTCGCGCACTCATATCTGTCGATATCTTTGCCAACCAAGGATATAACCATTTCCAATTTCCTAACACTTCGCTCATTGGTTTCCCGCGTTGTCGCGCAAATGAGTAAATTGAATTTTTTACACTTTTTGCAGTTCCCAATGGGACTGACCAGTCTGTCTCAAACGATATAAGTGTTGATGGAAACAATGGGTAACCGCTTTGTACAACACCTCGTCCTCCCCAAACTGTTAAAATGATAAGAGATATTATTATGCTAAACGAAATCCGTTTAAGTGTATTTGTGAAAGACTTGCTTTGAAGGGATACATATATAATAGCCGATGAAAATAGCAACAATGAGAATACTGCCGTAGAGAGTTTAAGCGTAACAGAACTAAATGCCAATATTATAATAAATTTCAACTCTGACATTTGACTTTCCTGTTTAGTGTCACATTCAATTAGTTTAAGAAGATGTAACATCAGAATAATTTGAATAAAAAAAATCGGTATGTCAACAGTAGGCGATGAAATTCTCAAGGTCAAGGAACACAAAATCACAACCGGCACCATTAGTACGGAAAACATTTTAGCAACTGACCATCTTCCATATTTATAGGATGATAATATCAGTTTAATAGTATCAGACAAACATTCTAAAAAGACAATCAGGATAAAAAAGCTATTTGCAATATTATAGCCTTTATTGAAGTAAGGGAATATATTTAGAAATGCTACAAAAGAAAAGAATGACTGATTGAACGCTAAATGTGTGTAAAGATTACCCAAGCCAAATATAAGAGGATATTCGTTTATCCATCTGATAGTAGATAAATGATAATAGCCACTATCTGGAATCGTTGGTTTGAGCATACCCCGCGATGCCAACCATACCGTGTAGGAGCCGGCAATGATAATCAACAGAAATAATAATCGTCGATGCGCAATCATCTCTTCAAAAATACTTTGTCTGTTTTGCATTATTATAACAAAGGCATATAAAATACCAATGCTCAAGATAGTCAAACTTATATACGCCGATATTGAAAAAAAAATATGTATGATTTGAATAATTAGCAATATAGCCGCAATCCCTAACCACAGATTGTCAAATACCTTCTCGTTTTCCGGTTGTTCAAATCTAAGCAAGTATTTGAAAGCGGCTCCCCAACCATAAATTGAGGTAAATAGCAGTGACTAACTCAGCAGCATAATAAACAAATCAAGCAGATAT
>JAOZRC010000469.1:0-1276 GCA_029940345.1 Desulfobacterales bacterium | reverse complement strand
TGTGAAGACTGTTATATGATCTCTTGTCTCAGAATACAGGTCATATTTTTGAGACTTCCCATCACATATAACTTCAACTATTCCAGACCAGGGATGCTTCATAAAATTTATCTCTGCATCATATATGAAATCACCTTGCCAACGAAGCCCTGATGGCTGGTTTTTGTACGACACCAAACTTCCTTTACGCTTTTCCCAAGATTCGTTAACTAAAAAATTAAGTGTATTCGTATACCTATCCCCTTCTAACACCCAGACCTCGCTTGCTTTGGCATCCTCATTTTTTTGACCTGTAGCAATAATTTCTATTGTATGAAATTCAGAACGATGTTTGGGAATCACTACTATAAAAAAAGTGCCAAGTGCGAAACAAAATATCAACCAAATAATCAAAGTTTTCAGTGGATAAGACGCCATGCAAGGCTGAATCAAGTTAATCGGCGCATAAAAAATCAGACAAAATAAAAGAGTTGATGACAATCCTATTGTCAATACCTGATAAAAAAGGGATATTAACCATGATCTCAAAAAATATACTAAACCGAAAGAAATTGATAACGCCAACGCGGCACTCAAAATTCCGGCATGTAACGAATATTTGAGTTTTGTGTCGTTGAACACTTTACATTCCTCTAACTAATATGGTTTCAGAAAATGGGATTTGATAGTGCTGAAATGGTGAATCATCGTAAACCATCAGATAATCGGACACTCCGTAATTCCCACCTTACACAGTATACATGGTACAATTTAATGCAAACATCAATAGTTTGTGAACAATAATCTTTTCATCAAAATCCTATACAGCCCTTTGCCCTGCAAGAGGTCAAGATTAAGCTAGCATTCCTCTTATGACCTGATTTTATAAATGGAGGTATGCTATTTCTTAAATGTTGCCTGAAATTTTAATGAATTTAGTGAAAGCCTTGTCAGATGAGGATTTAAAGTGAATATTTGCTGTAAGAGCCTCGTAATAAAGGGTTTTTCATATTAATATCCTTAAAATCCTTGTGTTATAAGTCTTTACAGGCTTTACGGAATTAGCATGAAATAATCGTTATAAATTATTTTGGAATTTGGCAAAGTCTTTGTTCATAAGGATCTGACAGATACCGTTTCCTAAGATTCAGTATTTTAAGGCTCTGACAGCTTATTGTTGTCTTAAATACCTGATATACGTGACTCTGACGCCATTTCTCAAATTTTCAGGAAACATTTAAGTAATATGACACCCAGACCCACCAGGCAAAGCACTTTCACCATTTGAATCGTATTG
>JAOZRC010000468.1 GCA_029940345.1 Desulfobacterales bacterium | reverse complement strand
AAGTATGTTAGAACTAAAGCAATAAATATGAGAATGACCTTGAAAGGGCTGGTCTGCCCAGGAATTGATGAATATGTTAGACCCTAAACAGGCGGCAATGGGGAAATTCAATATACAAGCTCAAAATATTCAAGGGGTTAATCAGGCGGAAAGGATTGATAATCTTACACAAAACTTTGGAAAACAATAAATGCAAGACTTGCTCGTTACGAGGCGGAGCCTCGTAACGAGCGAAAAAACTGACAATGTCATATAAAACTTAAAAAACGGAAAAATAAGCGAGTATTGAGACTGATGTCAAAAAAACAAAAAAAAGAAAGCGGAAAAAATCAATTTACTAAAGAACTAAGTGATCAACTTATGTTATCTTCAATCAAAGATAAAATATTAAATTTTTTTGGCACTGTACAGGACAAAAATTAGTTATCTCATAGGAATTTAAGAAGTATCGTGAGAATTCATTAATATAAGAGGCCCGAGAATAATCTTAAGATTTTTGTAAAATTCGTGATATAACTCGGAAATGTTGTGCAAGATCCTTCCGATGTGATCTAAGCCAAGCCGAAAAATACTGACGGCTTTACGCCCATGTTTTTTAATTTTAATCGGTTTCTGTGAATGACACCATTCGCCGGAAAATCGGAAAGAACGGACAATTTTGGGAAAAATAAACAATACTTAACAAATCGCTGCACTGAATTTTACACCTTTGCGTTCCGTAAAAACCAGTGCGTTGGGAGCATGCAAATATGGACAAAGCCAATTTATCAAACAAAAAACAAGCAAGGAAAAAGGCCATTAAATTTCTTAAAGGTTATAAAGTAGGTGCAACAAAGCCTTTATCGTTATTCGAAACCGTTCGTTTCAAAATTTGCTGCTTGCTTGCACTGGATGAAGCCGAACTTGGATGGGCAGGCGAAGAAAAGGAAGATATTGAGCGATTTATAAAAATGTATTTAGAGATGTTGGACAATGAAAAAGCGGATTTGACCGAATTTCTAAAAAAAGTAAATAATTCGGGTCAGAGTAAAATCAAAGCTTAAAATTTCCGGGAGTTCTGGTGACACCGAAAACTCTGGTATAAAAAAAAGGTTATAATATGATGAAAAAATCAGTCCAAGATTCACACACGGCAGAGGCCTTCTGGAAAAACAGAAAAGCTGCGGCTCCGGCTAATAAAGAGAAAAAGAGTTCCCTGATACCCTGGAGTTTTACCATTTTAATTGTAATTGCGACACTGCTTGTAATCGGTTATGGCAGTGTCAGAGAAACCGCCGAGCCTGTGGTTTCCGCAAAAAAACTGACTAACGTTGAAGTGATGACCGTTAAAACTGAAGAATTTATTGAATCATTAACCTTGCCTGCCATAATTAAGGCTGACCGTGTTGCCACGCTAAAGCCTGAATTTGAAGGCATCCTGGAAAGATGGTTTTTCCCGGAAGGCGCCCAGGTTGAAATGGATGATGTTATCGCTGAAATCGATACGGAATCTCTCCGCTTAAATCATGAAGAGCTTGAAGCGGCCCTGAAAACAGCATCTCAGAATGTGGCCTTGGGCAACATCAAAAAAGAAAGCGCCGAGGTGAACCTTACCAATATCCGCAAAAACTCGAAACTTCAGGAATTCGAGCTGGAATCGGCCAAATCTGAACATAAACTCGCCCAAAAGCAGTTCGAGCGCATCCGTAAACTGTCTAAACAAAAACTCAGCACGCCCTCCCTGTTAGATGACGCCCAAAATACGTTGACACAGTCGGAGCTTGCGATTTTTCGTGCCAAACAAAACCTTATCAGCGCCCGTCTGAGAATACAATTAGCCAAATTGGCGATCAAAGAGGCTGGCACCGGTGTGGAACTGGCCGAGGCCAGGATTGCCGAACTCGAAGCATCAATCAATCTGCTTGAATATAAAATCGAAAAAGGAAAACTGAGAGCACCTTTTTCAGGGCGATTGGAGGAACACCTGGTTCAACCGGGCGAAATGGTGTCTCCGGGCGATCCGCTTGCAAGTATCTATGATCTGAAATTTTTGCGGGTGACAATTAATGTCCCGGATCGTTATGTGACTTTTCTTGATTCGGCCAATGAAGGAACCAAACTGTTTATCAAAATGAATATGCCGGGTGCGGAGCAGCGCATCAGGGCAAAACTGATTATTCCGGGGTTGCCCAAATTGACCGGTGGAACCGAATCGGGTATAGAACTTGATGCGCAAATCGCCCGGATTGCCCAATCTTCCGATCCTGAAAGCAATACTTTCAGAGTGGAACTCAGGTTGCCGAATCCCAAGGAAGCATTAAAACACGGTATAATCGTACGAAGCAAAATTGAATATTTATTTTATCCGGACGCTGTCATAATTCCGGTCAAAGCTATTCAGGTTACCGATGCAGGTCCTCGTGTGCTCGTAGTTGAAGAAACCGATGGCGCCCAGGTTGTTCGCACAAGGGACATTGAACCGATTTCAATCCAAGGAAGCAATTTACTTATCAGGAGCGGACTGATCCGGGGTGAACATCTGATTGTAGCCGGCTGGAAAGGTCTTGTGGGTGGAGAAAAGGTCAATATTCTTGTGGAAGATGGCAATTTCGTAAAGCCTGCAACCGGAAAAAAGGAAAAGGAATAAGAAATTGATTATAACCAAGTTCTCAATACAACATTTTATGGCTGTTTTGGTGATGTGTGCGGGAATTATGATCGCCGGATTTATGATTTACACTGCTATGCCGCGTGAAAATTTCCCGGATGTCAGGATTCCGGTTGTCAACGTAACCACAACATTAACAGGAGCCAATCCCACTGATGTGGAAATTTCCATTACAATTCCCCTGGAAACCGATTTGGAGGGTATCGAAGGTTTAAAGGAATTGAAAAGCACGTCTTCAGAGGGCATGTCCCTGATTTCCCTTGAATTTGATCCGAGTGTCAAGACCGAGACAGCGCTGGCGCGCGTCCGGGATGCGGTCGATATCGCCAAGGGAGATATACCGGCGGATGCGGATGAACCGATTATCAAGGAATTTTCCCTTTCCGGTGATGTGCCAGTGGTTGTCCTGAGCCTCGTAGGAAGCCAAAATATCGCCCTTTCGCAGTTATATGAACTGGGCGAGAAAATTGAAGATGTGCTTGAACGCATACCGGGTGTGCTGGATGTGAAATTGCGCGGCGGCCGGGATAGGGTTATCCTGGTCGAGGTGAATCCCGAACGGATGCATTATTACAAAATTAACATGGCGCAGATTCAGCAGACGCTTGCCGGCACCAATCGCAATGTCAGCGCCGGGGCGTCGGAGGGAAGGACGAACCGTATCGTCATGCGCGCCCCGGGCGAATTTCAGACCCCTGATGAAATTTTCAGCATGGTGATCGGCACCACTGCGAACGGGACGCCGGTTTATATGCGCGATATCGCAATGGTCAGGTACAGTTTTGAAGATGAGAAATCACGCGCCCGGCACTATAATTTTACGGCTGCGGATGGCGAATCCTCCACAGATAAATATACAAAACCGGAAAAAACCGTCAGTATCGAAATAATGAAGAAATCAGGAGAGAACCTTCTGGCCCTGACCGATGCTGTGGATGAAACCATCAAAAATCTCGGCCTTTCTGAAGATGTGAGTATTATCACATCGCTCGACCAAAGCAAAGAGGTCAGGATGATGCTGTCTGACCTGGAAAACGGAATCGGCACATCCCTCATGCTGGTGCTTCTCGTTATTTTTATCGGCCTGGGAGCAAGAAATGCCGTGCTTGTAGCACTGGCGATTCCGTTTTCAATGCTCCTGTCTGTCATTATTCTTTCAATGTTCGATTTCACACTCAATATGATGGTGCTTTATTCCCTGATAATGGCGCTGGGAATGCTGGTGGACAATGCCATTGTGATTGTGGAAAATATTTACCGCCATTTTGCCGCCGGACTTTCAAGGACGCAAGCGGCCTTGCGTGGCACCACCGAAGTGGCATGGCCTGTGATCGCATCAACGGCAACAACCGTGGGAGCTTTTTTTCCAATGATTTTCTGGCCCGGCATCATGGGATCATTCATGGGGTATTTGCCTAAGACCGTTATAACAGTTCTGCTCTGCTCTCTTTTTGTCGCCCTGGTTATCAATCCCACACTCTGTTCCCTGTTGATGAAAAGAAAAAAAGGTGAAAATCAGGCCGCTGCCACCGATTCCGAAATACCATCTTACCCACTTGTCCTTGTTTACAGCCGTTTACTGAAATACATGCTCGGCAAGCCCTATTGGACACTCTCCACATCCGCAGTCATTCTGATCTTTTCCATAGCGCTATACGGTGTTTTCGGTGCTGGCACCGAGTTTTTTCCGACCCTTGATCCCAATACGATCACATGCAATATCAAGCCGCCCGAAGGTGTCAGTCTTGATGAAGCGGACCGCCTGAGCGGACAATTGGAAGCGCGCATCTTCGGTAAACCGGGCAGCGGCTTTGACAAACCGGTGAATAACCTGAAAACCGCAAGTGTCACAATCGCCCTCGGAGGCGAACCGGCCACATCGCGTATCCAATTTGTCGATCGTGATTATCGCGCTGAAAAAACATCTATAACCGTTGCTGAAATGAGAAACCGCATCGAAGGTCTCGATTCTGAGGGTGCCCGTATTACCTATCCCCTGTATGGGGCGGATTATGATGTGGAAAAACCTGCGGAAGGGCCGTCATCCGGGAAACCGGTTTCAGTGGATATTTTCGGAGAAGACCTGAACCGGATGGCGTATGTGATTGAAGATATGAAGGGACTCATGAAAGCGACCGAAGGTGTTGCCAAACCCACGGATGATGCGGCGACTTCACAGCCGACGCTGGAATG
>JAOZRC010000031.1 GCA_029940345.1 Desulfobacterales bacterium | reverse complement strand
CTTTCCGAAGCGGATTTTTCCAATGTCCATCTGGATGGCGCCAAATTTATAAATTGCAACCTGACCGATACGGATTTTTCCAAGGCCCGGCTCAGAGAGGCTGATTTTACGGGCGCTTTGTTAAAAGACGCCATTATGAGCGAGGCCGATATGACCGGCGCGGTGTTGTGCGAGGCGACTTTGGATTATGTGCAAATGGACGGCTGCTTATTGGATGCCATTAACCTGCGGGAAACGGAGCTGAAACAAGTCGATCTGGCAAAGGTCGACTTTACCAAGGATCGGATTGCCGGCGCCAGGTTTAAGATGTGTGACTTGCAGGGCGCTAACTTTGCCGATATGGATTTATCCGGATGCGACTTCACCGATTCGGACCTGACCGGCGCCAATTTCAAGGGCGCTAACCTTTCCGGCGCCGTTCTGACCCTGACCGACTGTTCCGGTGCCATCTTTACCGGTGCGTTGCTTACACACGCTCTGGGTCATAGCGCGGATTTTACGGCATGCGACTTTAGCGGTGCTGATTTACGGGGCGCCGACCTGCACGGCAGCCGGTTCGAGAACGCCGTGGCAGTGGAAGCCGACTTTAGCCACACCCGGTTGGACCGGGCCGACTTCACCCAGGCTGATTGTAATTGGGCGCGATTCAATGACGCCATTATGCTCTATGCCGTGTTCTCTCACGCCAATCTTAGCAACGCGGATATGTCGGGCGCCGATCTCATGCAGGCTAACCTCCATCGGGTTGATACGCAAAATTCCACTTGGGATGGCGCCAACCTGCACCTGGCCGAGGGCGACGATCCCGATCTGGCCGAGGCGGAAGATTTCAGGCCGCCTGATCCGGCATCTGGAAACGATCTATGAAAATTAAAGGAAATCTGGCATCCTTCATATAACACTGAAAGTAGTTGACACTTTATATATCTAGTTCGTAGTTCCGCCGTAAGGCGGTTCTTATTCCCGCCTCACGGCGGAACTACGAACTGTTAACCGAAAAATGAAAGATGACGGAAATCTGCTAAAAAAATATGACAATCTTGATACATGCATCTTCTTTTCCTGAAGGAGGCTTTAAATGAGCAATATTGCTGAACAACTTGAATTATTTACGGAAGCCGGTTATTTGGGGCCGGCACGGGTGATTGAATATGAAAAAGATGAAAAATTCGTTCGGATTCTGTTGAGCTGTGCATCAAATAGCAAAGGAGGAAGGCAGGTTACAGCGCATTTGGCCCTGCCGTATTTCTATGAACCGCACTGGGGCGACACGGTCTTGGCAGCCGGCAATGAGGAAACCTTTTATGTGATCGGACTTCTGGCCGGTCACAAACCCCTAACGGCTGATGCGCGTGAACTGCGCTTGCAAGGCGGAGCCTGCGCCCGGGTTGCCGAATTCCAGGGCGAGGACCGCCTACAGGTTTTTTCCAAAGCGGGCGGCCTGATTTTCGAACACGACGCGGCCACCGGAAAAAGCCGAGTGGACGTCCCGGACGGCGACTTGGAGTTCGCAGCCCCAAACGGAAATATTAATTTCGTATCATCCGAAGAAATCCGTTTTAAAAGCCGTCAAAAAGTGGCAATGAACAGCCCCGATATAGATATCGACGCCAACCGGGCCCATATTAATATAACCGAAACACACGTAACTGGCCAAAAATTTTCGGGCAGTATAGACAATATCCGTCTGATGATTGACAGAATGGAAACCGTGGTGAACACGGTTATTGAGAAAGCGCAAAACAGCTATCGCTTCGTGGAAGGACTCAGCCAACTACGAACTGGCCGGCTGCGCACCCTGGTAAAGGCCACCTTTCAGTTCAAAAGCAAGAAAGCTTTTATGAAGGCGGAAGATGATTTCAAAATCAAGGGTGAAAAAATTCATCTGGGCTAAACCCAAAGGAGAACAGTTATGTTTCCAGGCTCAACCAAAGGCGGTGGCCAGTGCACGGCGATGCCCGATACGTGTAATACACCTTCCCCGGGAGGACCCGTGCCGGTGCCTTATCCCAATATTGCCATGCTGACACAGGCTAAAAAAACATCAACCAAAGTCAAGTTTGTCAGTAAAGCGGTTGTGACCCTCAAATCCGAGATCCCCAGGACCATGGGGGATGAGGCCGGCGTGAACAAAGGCGTGATATCCGGAACCAATATGGACAAGGCCGTGTTTAAAAAAGGGAGTTCCAAGGTTAAAATTCAGGGCCAGCCTTGTGTCATCCAAACAGCCACAGTGGGTCAAAACGGGGCCAATGCCAATGCACCCACCGGAGCACAAATCGTTCCCAGCCAAAATAAGGTGATGATTACGCTTTAAGGGAGGGGGACGAATCAGCAACGCTAAAAACCGTGGAACATCAGGCATCCTTCATTTTTCCCAAAAGTAGTTTACATTTTACCACTCCTTCGAATTGTCAACCGGGAAGTGAAGGATGCCCAATTTGGCTGCGTATTGTGTCAGTGTCCGGCATTTTCCTTTTAAATTAGAAATAATTTGGAACTTGAAAAAAAATTCAATCCATGTCAATAGGGTATATAGCTTTTCAGAGTGACCGTTTTTTCGAGGAAAATATTTATGGCAAAGCATATATCGCATATCATCTGGTTGATCGCCTTGGTGCTGGTTATATACACATTTCAGGAGGCTTCCGCCCAGGAAAAGTCATCCGCTGATAAAAACAAACTGGCAATTATCGAACTGATCGAAGATTACCTGGCCAATGCGTTTACCATCCGCAGTTCGGATGACAATCCCGATTTCGGGACACTTGATCAAATATTTCCCCAATGGCATAACGGTGAACCCGCCGAAGAGCGAAGGGGATGGACATTTCACGGTCTTATAACCTACAAGATCAAATATGTGGTGCATTCCGTTCATGAAGATCAGCCCGGTATTATGACTGTGCAGGGCATTAAACGGATTGCGCTAACCCGCTTACTCAGATTCTGGATTTTTCCGCCGGAATTGAAACGCGAAACGTTTTCCATTGCCTATACGATCAAATGCCGTCAAAAAAGAACGGGCGAATGGATTATTGTCAAGGAAACGAATGATGAGTTGATCATGGAGAAAGTGTCGATGAAACATCTCTTGCGTGGATTAAAATCGGCCAATAACGTCAGATCACTGGTTTCAGGACGCCCATCTTTGCAGGATTGGCAGCCCTCCCAGTAGAAAAATTCCAAAAATCAAATACTAAATTTCAAATAAATCACAATGATAAAACTTCAAAATTTCAAATTACCTGATATAGCAATGCATATTAATAAGGAGTAATAGCGTATGAAAAAAATATGGATCACTTCTTTGGAGCATGACCCCAAAAAGGTTCAAAAGTTTATGGCCAAGTTACAAACCTACGCGTTGGACGCCAACGGCCATTTTTGGGTGGATGATTTGGAAAAGATGGCTTGGCTGGGAACGCGCAGTCAGCTTACGGATGCTGACACCGCCCTATGGATGATTCTTTCTGATGATAAAAATCTGGCCGAAGCGTCAGTGCGCTACGGCCTGGCCATGTTAACCCTTTCCGTTCAGGGTGTCCGGGGACATGGCTTTCCGATTCTACTGGTGCATCAAGGCCAGCTTCCCCAGGCGGATGACCTGCCCACACCTTTACAGGGTGCTGTGATTTTGAATGCGGATAATCCGGCGTTGGGAGCGAAAGTGGTGGCCAAGATGCATACACCATCCAAAAAAATTGCGGCCGAATATCGTGCAGATATCTATGCCCTTCCCCAACTGGGCCAGTGGTTTGAAGTCGGTCCGGCTGATAGCGCCTGGGAAGGTGTCCTGTTTGGAGTTCATGGCGCCGAAATCAACGCGCATGGCGTAGGACCATCCGGGAAGCTGCCTGACAAAGCAGTAGTGGAATATCCCATGAAAGGGTTGAAAATTGATTTGAAAGGCAAGGAATATATCGCCTGGGCTGTCAAAAATCGCCTGGAAGCTGATTCATCTTACTATATACGGGTTAAAGGCGAACCGGAATCAGTCATTTTAGGGCCACTGTCTGAAAGCGATGAAGCTGAACTATATGTATTGCAGTTGCAATAATTTCGATCTGTGCGGTTGGTGTTAATTGTAGGGTGGGCAACGTTTTAGCACTCACCTAGTTTATTTCCGATGAGTAGGCAAGGCGACGCACTTTGTTAAAGGAAACGGCCTTTGCCCACCGGTTTTTTAGTAAACGGTGGGCATCGCCGACAAAGATTGGTGCAATATACCAGATTTGGTTTCCGGCGGTGCCCACCCTACGAAATTTTCAACTACACAGGTCGCAAAATTTAACTAATTATAAAAGAGACAGCCAACCAGCAAAGGATGATATCTGATGGAAAAAGAATTCCGCGAAGTGCTTTGGTCCGAAGGTATGTTTATGCTGCCCCAGCACTTTCAGTTTGCCGGCCGTAATCTGGACACCAAACTGCGGCAGAGCACCGATCATTTGGCGCCGTATAACTGGGGGTTTAAACACCTTGAAATTGATACGGCGGCGATTAAAAATAACCTTTTTGAAGTGCGCTCCTGCCAGGTAATCCTCAAAAATGGCATTCAACTAAGTATGCCTGGCAATTTGGATTTGGACTCGCGTTCATTTGAAAATGCGGCCGAAGGTTCGGCTGAATTTCTGGATATTTATATTGGGATTCCGGCCTGGCGAGCGGACACACCGAACACGGCTGGACTGGAAGATGAGGAAGGCTCTTCCAAACGATGTTATCGTGTCGATGAAACCGAAATGGCAGATGAAAATACAGGCACCAATTCCCGCCCCATTCAAATAAAGCGCTTCCAGGGACGTTTATTCTGGGGAACGGAAGAAATCACTGGCTATGACAAAATCCGAGTGGCGCGTATAAAATTTTCCCCTTCCGGCGATATGGTGGTGCCGGACGCCGACTATATTCCGCCGGTTCTTGATATTCGTGCATGGCCGCCATTACTGGCGTTATGTGAAGATATTATGAACGGTCTGACCATGGCCAATGGGGCCCTGGTGCGAGCTTTTGCCGACCGGGAATTCACTGACCTCCTGGGAATGCCCCGTGGGCAGGAAGCGATTATTAAAATGTTGGCCACCAACGGATTTGTCGCCAGCCTGAACCAGATGTGCAAAACGCCTTATCTTCATCCATACACGATTTATCTTGAGCTGCTGCGGTTGGCATCGACGCTTGCGGTGTTCAGAGGCAAACGCAACGTGGCGTCATTGCCTGACTATATGCATGATGATCTTGGCGACTGTTTTTTGAAAATTGTCGATATCATTAACAGCTTGTTGGATCGGATCGGCACAAGCACCTTTTTCCAACGTTCGTTTCAACATCGCAATGATCGGTTGGAAGTCGATCTTGAGCAGGAGTGGGTCAGCGGAAGTAAATTACTGTTTACCGGTGTCAGTGGTGAAGATAATCTTGCCCGGCTGGATCGTAATATCAGTCGTTTGAAACTGTGTGCGCCCCAGGATGTTAACGCGGTCACCCAAAAACGCCTGGGCGGAATCAGGATGAAGCGTTTGCGTCGTGTGCCAGCGTCTCTGCCGGAGAGAACCGGAACTTACTATTTTCAGATCAACATGGAAGGTTCTTTTTGGAAAAGCATCGAGCAGGAAAAGGTTATTGCACTGGTGGGGCCGACTGATCCGAACTATTCCTTTGTGCTGTATGTGGTCTGAGAGACAAAGCTATGAATCTTTATGATGTTGTTAATGATCTGTTTATCTATCTGACGACGTTTCGCTGGCGTGTAGACGCGGGCGTCACCTTGTCTTTGGAGAGAGTGCAAAAAGATTTGCAGCAGATTTTCCATGTTCAGGATGTTAAAATTCGTCAAAACCCATCTCTGGCTTCCGGTTACAACCAGGTGAAATATGCACTGGTAGTTTTCGCGGATGAGGTGATATTGAATTCGGAATGGATGAATGCGGTTGAATGGGAGCGCGATCTGCTTGAATTGCGCTTTTTTGAAACCGAGGTCGGCGGTGATCGCTTTTTTGATTTGTGTGAAGACCTTGTAATGGATGATCCTGAGGTTGCCGCTATTTTTTACAACTGCCTGGCGTTGGGCTTCAGGGGGCGTTATGATCCGGATGCTGAAGAATTACGGCAGACAAAACAGGACTTGCTTGATAAATGTTCTCCGACAACCGAGGCCGCTGACACCAAACTGGCCCCGCGTGCGTATGCTATAACCAGGGGACGCAAGTTCCATAAACTGTCCGCGATCTTAAAATGGCATCATATTATTTTTATCATCGCCATGCTTATAGGGCTTTATGTCGTACTGGACCGCTTCATTATTTGGCATCATTATACATCAACGATTAATAAAGTTCGTAATCGGGCCGCCACTCGCCTGAATATCGGCCGATTGCCGTCTCCAAGCACACCTGCCGAGGTTTTAGCCAGACCCATCAGGGAACCCCACCAACCATCCGATCCCGCACTCAATGCGTTGGCGGATGACCAGCTTCTCACTTCGGCCAATTTAAAAATTTCGGGCCAATCACTTCCCGGACCGGTTAAAGCTATAAAAAAACGGCGGTCTGATGCCGACACATCAGCAATTTCAAATGGTGAAAGACAGGCGGCGGATGTTCAAGATGATAATCGTTCTCATCTGAAACCGGTTGCGGGCCAGGTTCGTGATCGGGCCGTTGAAGACAAAGCGGACATTGCCACCGGTTACACGATTCAAATCAGCACCGGTTTTTCGAAAAGAATCTCCGAAGCGCAAATTAGAAAGTATCAAGCCAAAGGTTATGCGCCTTACCTGGTGGAAGATAAGCGACCGGATGGAAGAACCTGGTGGCTGGTTCGTATGGGGCATTTCAATGTGGGTGAAATTGATCAGGCCAGAGCGGCAGCGGCTGAATTTTCCAAAAAAGAAAAAGCGAAAGTCTTTGTCACCAATACGTATTAAGGGTCGGGGACGAAATAACTTACTCATTTTCAGAAGAGGAGTGCAAGTTTCAGCTTGCGTCAGTAGTTCCACAAACTGAAGCTTGCACTCTGAATAAGGATGCCAAATAGTTAACTTTGTTCCCTTGAATATAAACTGACTTCAACTGACGGTGTGTAGATAACAAACGATGCCTTCTATTTTTAAGACACCCAAAGCGCCTAAAATGCCCAAAGTACCAAAAGTCCCCAAAATGCCCAAAGCCCCCAAAGCGCCTAAAATGCCTAAAGCCCCTAAAACGCCTAAAATTCCGCAAGCCCCTAAAATTTCAGCGGAAGCCCAAAGCGTTAAAATTGCCGGCCCTAAAATGGGATTTCGCGTCAAATCCTTGCTTCGCGTTTTCAGGCCGTTGCGCTGGCTGATCCTGATTGCCGTTGCCGCGGCTCTGGTCTATTTTTTTATGCCACATAAAGTCAATGTCTGGCGCTATGCTTTGAATTTGAATCTCTACTGTCTGATTTTGTTAGCCGTATTGACCGGAATCCTCCTGATCTATGTGCTCATCAGACTGGTGCGCTATTTCGTTGAATTAAGACGAATTAAAAAGCAGGAGGAATTATTAGGCCAAGCTGAGATGGTACGCCTTCGTGAAGGCTTTGAAGGGCGTTGGGAACACGTCCTGGCATTCCTGAAATCCTCGTCAGTGGGTGTATATGAATTGCCGTTGTATCTGATTGGCGGAGGGCCGGACAGTGCTGCCCTGACGATGTTGGACAGTGCTGCCATGACAATCCCCGACACACCGGAAACCAACGCATTGATGTATGGGCAGAATATATTGGATCGATGGATCTTTACCAATGATGCGATCTTTATCGATACAACCGGGCGAACGGACACACCTTCTGAAAGCGGTGCGGAAAAAGTCGAATGGGAAGTTTTTTTAAACCTGATCGCCCAGAAAAGACGACGCTGCCCGATTAATGGCATGCTTGTGCTGACATCCGCTTCTGAGTTGGCCAATGATTCCGCCGAAATACGGAAAACCAAGGCTCAGATGATTCAACGTCGCATCAATTATATTCAAACGTTTTTAAAGGTACGCGTGCCTGTGTATCTGATTGTCGTTCAGATGGAACGGATTATCGGCTTTTCCGATTATTTTTGCGGATTGGCGCGCGAAGCCCGGGAACAAATTTGGGGATGGTCAAACCCGTATCCGCCTGATGCCGCTTTCGGCGGCTATATGTTTTCAGAGGCGTTTGATGCGCTTACTTCTGATTTGAAAAAGCAACGTTTGATGCGTATCAGCGGTGATGTGGCGCCGGAAATTGCGAATCGGGCGGCCATGTTTCCGGATGAATTCGCATCCCTGGCTGAGCCTTTGGGAGATTACATCAATGTCTTATTTACGGAAAATCGCTTTGCCGAACCGGCCCTGTTTCGCGGGTTCTATTTCACCAGCGGCAATGAAACCGGCCAGTTGAGTACCCTCCACCATAAGCGCTATTTACCGGATAATGTGCTTGAAGCGGTCACCGAGGCGGTCGCTGCCGATATTTCTAAGAAACCGCTATTTATAAAAGATATCTTCACGCGTAAAGTCTTTATGGAATCAGGACTGATCCGTCGCCCGCGGTCCATATTCCGAAAAAACCTCAAAATCAAAATAATCGGTGCCCTGATTGTGGCCGCCCTGATTGTAGTGGGCGCTTACTCCCTATTTAATGTCGCCCAAAATTCTGAGTTAGAAGTGCAAAAGCTGGAAGCCGATGTTCACGCCGCCGAGGATGTATTGCAGCAAAAAGTTAAAAATGCTGATAAGTTAGGCTTGTGCATTCGACTGAGTTCCGACCGTAAACGGTTAAACCAAAAAGGGGCTATCGCTCGAATTTTAGGGATGGGTCGTTTTGAAACGCTGAACAATGAACTAGGGGTTATTCATCGAAGCATTTTTCAGGAAACCACCCTGCAAAACATTATTTTAAAAACGGAAGACCGCCTTAACCGGTGGCAAGGCTTGCGCGACAAAGGGGACCCTCGGTTTAACCTGTTTGCCGAAGCGCTTGATGAATATATCAATTGGCGCAATCCCAGCTTTGGTTTGAACCGCTCTGTCAATATACTCCCTTTTCTCAATTTTCTGCAAGTGCCCCGTAAAAGTAAGTATCAGTATGAGGAACAGTTCAACATCTATTTAGATGAAGGCGGTCGCAGTCGACCGATGGTGAGCGCATCGGCGGATGAAATTATTCGGCATGCGTCAGAAACCGCTCGAATTTACTTGCGTCCCAGCCTGGAATATCTATACGGCCCCAGCAAGAATCTTGCGGAAGCCCAATGGTGGCTGAAACTGGCGCTCCATTTGCAAGCAATCGAAGACAATTACGAAGGTCTGTTAAAATTAGCCCTGCCCACCGAAGCAACTTCAAAAGCGGAGTTGACCACGGCCTATTCCAAGTTTCGGGAATATTTGAATCAGGTGTTAACCGAATGCCAGAATATTGACCAATTGATGCAGACGGGCCGGTATAATAACGTCAGGTGGATTGATGTGAATGCATTTTATGACCGGCTGCTGGAAAGCAGCCGTGATATGGATGTCCTGGAAACCCAACTTGCAAAAGATAAACGTGAAGTCATCACAGATTATACCGAGAGAGTGGTGATACCGATCAAACGTTTAGCGTCTGAAATCAATATGTTGATGGAATACCCGTCGCAAACCTGGTTGGCCGACCTGTTGGTAAAACAATTCGACGCAGATATGATCGGTTTGACGCCGGATTTCAATATCGCCAGTAAAATTTATGGATTGTTTAATCAGGCTGAACGCTACAATGATCTGATTGCCAGGGTTCATTCTGATTTAGAAACCTGGGCGGCAAGATTACCGCTGCAAATGAGCAAACTTGACTATTTCAAGGCTCCGATTCGAAATACAGCTTGCGGTCGGGAAAAACACGCGCTTTCAATCCAATTGGATGCGCTCAATGAATTGGCGACGAAACCGATTAAAACCGCTACACCTGAGGGTGCGCCGGAAACACAAACGGATGAGGACGCCGAACTGGAGGAACGAAGGAAGAAAATTGTCGCTTTTTGGAGTCTCCCGGATATTATCTCGAAGATGCGTCAATGGTCTGAGGTTCAGAGAAGAGTTAAAATGAACACCGATTCACTCTATTTCGAGGAACTTTTAAACCGGGCCAATTTTCAGCAGGACATCATGGCAGCCAATTCCTGGTATGAAATTAAAGCACTGGAAATATTTCGCAAAGGTGACGGCATGGCCCTGGTCACTCCCATTAAAAGCTATCTGCAAAATTGGGTTGAGTCCATGCCTCTAGCGTTGCGGGATTTAACCAAAGAGGGCGATGAAATCAAACATTATCCCGAATTGCGCGCTTTTACGAATAAACTTAAAGAAATGATCATCCTCAAAGATTCGTTTCTACCAAAATTGCGTGTCGGTGCGGTTGATTTTGCCGAATGCATTCAGGCGATGCCGGCTGATGTGGGGGCGGCCTGGCAAATATTAAGAGATTCGGCCTGGTCACCCGGGATGATCGGCCCTAAAGTCAGTTGGATTAATTTGCAAAGTTTCAGCAGTTTCAGAAAATCGCTGGAGATGGAGCGTGGGGACGTTAACCAGGAGATTCTGCGCCAATTAACCGAAATTGAGTTCCATGTTACAGATACGTTTAAAAGAGATTTGATCGGCGCCTACCGTAATGAAAAAGAACAGTTTTTTAAAAAATATAACCTGGCCAATTATGGCTTGAAGTTTCCGTTTCGAATAGACGGCCCGCAGATAAGTGACGCCGCCCTGCTGCAATTTTTTGAAGACCTTAACAAACTGGCGCACCATTTTGAACTTCAGGAAGGATTTCAACAGGTTGGCGCTGATGGCGTCAAAGCGGATATTGCGCCGGTTGCCAAACGCATCGTTAACGAACTGGTCGATAATGAATGGATGCGATTTTATGAAGACAGCAATGCATTGCAAAATTTCCTGTTTAAAAAAGGAATGGTGCGCGTTCATAAATATACGGCGTCTTTGAAACCGGGGGCGATTGGGACCTATTTTCACTGGCTGCGCATCAACCTGGGTGACAGCGTTATTAAAGATATAAACGTATATGGCAAGCCGGTTATCGACCTGAATATGCGTGCCGAAGACGGCTCTGTTACGCTTCACGGGCTGGATGCCGCCCGCATGCCTCAAGCCACCGCGCTAGTCACCGAAGGCGATCATGCGCTATTACAGATGATCTATCTTTACGGCAAAGCGATGGATGCGGAAAGAATGATCTGGCTCGTAAACCTGGAAATTCCGTTGAGTATTAATCCCTCATTTGCCGTTAAATTTGCGATTAAGTTTGTTTTTAGTGAAGGACTTCCCAATCTGCCCGTATGGCCAAGCCTGAGTCAGGGCAAACTCACTGAGACAGACTTGAAAAAGTAAAAGCGTATCTAATTGAAAAATGATGGTGTCAGGGGAGTGAGACAAGCAGGACCTGAACACTGAAACCTGAAACCTTAAAATGGATGGCATGAAAATAATCAAACCTCTTTTAATCGTGCTTATCAGTGTAATCACTGTATGCGCTTGCTCTTCAAATGAAAAAAGGGTTGCATTCCCTTACTTTATTGTTTTTCGCACTGATGATGCCAGCAGGCCGGTGAAAGGCCGGCTTTTTGATAAGCAAATCAAAAATAGAAATAAGTCTGAAATAGTCATTCAAGGCAACTTGATATTTCTGCATTTAAAAGGATGGTACACCCAAGAACCGGTTCCCTTATTTTCATACCGGCGGAACGATAAACAGTTGACCGATTTGGACAAGGATAACCCGCTAACCGTTTATTCCTATTTAGCCGGAAATGCCAATTCGATATGTTATATCCCTGTAACACTTATCATTCGTAATGTTCACATTAAGCAATTTGATCTTGAAAAATTGACGCTGGAATATCTGAATGAGCGCATTCAGGATAATATCCTGCTTAGTTCGGATACGCTTACGAATCGAAAATATTTTAAAGTCCGTTACAATTTGCAACTGATGAATATTGAATATTTCAAACTCACAGAACGCCAAGACTTAAATATCCGTCACAGTATTGAGATTCAGGCTGTTTTCCCACGTATCGTTGAGGAAAAGGAAAATTTATTGAAACAAACCTGATTATTTTCGACCTGTGCGGTTACAATTGTCGGTGTAGGGTGGGCATCGCCGGATACTGATTTTGTTTACAGCCCTGATCTTTGTCGGCGATGCCCACCGTTTCAATAAAAACCGGTGGGCAAAGGCAGTTTCCTTTGAGCATGGCCGTCCCTTTGCCTTTTCTATCAGATATGAATGCAGTAAGGGGGAAAACTTGACCATCCTGTTATGAAAATTCTTTTCATATTGGTTACATGAAAAGAATTTTCATGGTATCTACATTATATAGCAACCGCACAGGTTGATTGTTTTCAGGCGCAAACTGTGAACTATCTGCTTTTAAATTGATTTTACACTTTACAAGTTGGATGAGGACGTTTACCAATGATTTTTGCAAGACCATCAAGTTTGATGTTACCGATTTCATGCGTTATGAAAAGAGATTTGGCCATGAAATTTTCAGGAAGATGGATTCTATTAAGTTTATTGACAAGCGTGCTGTTGATCGGATGCTCAGGAGGTCTGGAAACAAATAGTGTTGATGAAGGCATTGTTATGTTACGATTGCTTAATGCGGCTAGCGGCAATGCGACCACTGAGGTTAGCGCCGCTTCGCCCGGGACTTTACAGGCTACGGTTACAGATGTTGACGGAAATCCGATTGTCGGGTTGGTCGTCACTTTCTCTACAACTGAACGGGGCGTGCCTTATCCCGGTACCGCTTTAACAAATGGTAATGGCGTCGCATCCGTGGGTCTTTTCGCCGGTTCTGTTCCGGGTGCCGAAACAGCAACCGCTTCCATAACGACATCAGGGGGAAGTTTTTCCGCCTCCGTGGGATTTTATACCGAAGGCGATCAACCCGAAACAAGCCTTATCACTTTGGCATTGGAAAGCGCCGAACTTGAACTCGGCGGCGAAACGACCATGACAGCGACGGTTACCAACGAAGCCGGAGAGCCGGTAGCCAACAGCAGTGTTTCTTTTGGAACGACGCTGGGTTCGGTTAGTCCGGGCGCTGCCGCCACCGCTTCAGATGGTATCGCTATTTCTACGTTGAGTGCGGGGCAAACGGCGGGGACGGGAATAGCGTCGGCTAGCGTCAGCGGCGCGACGGCAAGCACTAATTTTTCAGTGGATTCTGAAACGCGAACGATCCTTATTTCCCTGGTATTGGAAAACATTCAACTCGAACAAGGTACGGATACGCTGATGACCGCAACCGTCACGTATGACGATGGAACACCTATTACTAACAGCAATGTCACTTTTTCAACGACGCTGGGATCGGTTAGTCCGGCCACAGCGACTACTGATTCCGGTGGCATCGCTATTTCTACATTGAATGCAGGGCAAACGGCAGGGACGGGGATAGCCACGGCAACCTATGGTAGCGCGACGAAAAGCACTAACTTCACGGTGGCGTCTGATACACAAGCGGTCGTTATTTCCCTGGCATTGGAAAGCATTGAACTCCAAACAGATGAGGATACGCAATTGACCGCGACTGTCACCTATGAAGACGGAACGCCTGTATCCAACTACACCGTTACTTTTTCAGCGACACTGGGATCGGTCAGTCCCGCCAGCACCGCCACCACTTCGGATGGCGTCGCCATTTCCACGCTGAGTGCGGGGTCGACGACGGGTGATGGAACAGCAACGGCAAGCGTTAGCGGAGCGACGACAAGTATTGATTTTACGGTTGAATAACAGTGTTGGCCATAGACTTTCAGATAATTGATTCACAAAACATAAGAGAGGAATTGGTATATACTTACAAAGGCCATAATTTGGGATTTTAATTTTGTGATTATCTTATTCAAATCTATGGTATAGGTTTAGGGCGCCTAAAAACGCCCCTTTTTGCCTGATTTTTTTTCCCGTTTTTTGGCACTTTAGAAACTGGCTGAAACCCGTATAAAATCAGGCTTTGTGAGCATATCTTGAGGGCCAATTTTTGGGCAGAAAAATTTGGCAAATTTAGACGCCCTAGTATAGGTTTCAGCCTTTAGCGGAAACGTCCTGACACCTGAAATCATAATTTCATAAAATCACAAATTATGACCTTGCTGAGAATATAATACACCAACGCCAATTCGCGTTAAATTTATAGGGATCAATAATGCAACCAGCGAGCTACAAAATCAAAAGCCGTTTTAAAGCCATTGCTTTGGTTTTTCTTCTTATTTTAACAGCATGCGTAGAGAAGCAAATAGTTAATAAGGGAGATGACCCGCCAAAACGAATCTTTCCCTTTGAAGAATTTGTCATTGCCGAAATTCAGTCAAATGCCGACATTGCAGATTTGGCGAACGAATACCTAGGGGATAGGTCAAAGAGTTGGATTATTTCGGAATTTAATTCAATTAGAAACGTAACCGCTGGTCAGAAGGTGGTTATTCCCAAGGAGCCTTTTAACTTGGGGGGACTTGAGTCCGGAGGATATCAAACCGTTCCGGTATTAGTTTATCACGGCTTTTCCAAAAACAAACCAATAACCAAATGGAATGTTTCGGAAAAGGCTTTTGAAGCACAAATGAAATTTTTAAAGAAAAAAAAATATCATGTTATCAGTTTGAATCAGTTATCCGATTTTTGTGAATATAAAGCGCCAATACCGTCCAAAGCGGTAGTAATAACAATCAATGTCGGTTATCAATCATTCTGGAAAATCGCATTTCCAATCTTGAAAAGATATAATTTTCCTTTCACCATTTTTATTATTCCTGATTGGATCAAGCAAAAAAATACGCTTTCTTGGGCACAGCTCAAAACTATAGCGCAACAAGGGGGCGATGTTCAATCCTTCACGATGTCTTTTCGCAATTTCAACGAAAATAAAAATCAAGCATCATTCCGGAAATATTTAAAAAATGTTGAATATGAGATTGAGCAATCTAAAATGGAAATTGAAGATAAACTTGGGCAAAAATGTCAATACCTGGCCTACCCTGATGGCGTAACCAACCCACTTATTATTAAATTGTTGAAAAAACACGGCTACCGCGCTGCGTTTGGCTCTAATTCCGGAGGCAATCCGTTTTTTGCTGATCGCTATCGTATGCGCCGCTCTTTCATTCGTTCTGATTATGACCTGAAACTATTTGAAAAGGAACTGATTGTTTTCAAAAAGAAACTGATTGTTTCTAAAAGTGCCGAGCTAACCCTGCCAAAACCGGATAATCTTCCGGATAATATTAACGGCGCGCCTGAGGTGCCGCCAGAACCATCCTTGGTTTATTTGAGTAAAAATTATATGCACAAGGCACAGGAACTGGCTAATAATTCATACTTTACAATGGCGCTTTATTATTGGAAAATAGCGGGCCGCCTGGATCCTGCAAATAATGAAATACGTCAGGCAACTGCTAATTTGAAAAAAATTACCCGTGACGAAGCCGACAAATATTATGGAAAAGGTAAATTTTTTTTCAACCAAAACGCCTTTGACAAAGCGACAGATGCGTTTTTTGCCGCGCTCATTTATAACCAGCGTCACGAAAAGGCGCTTGAGGATCTGACAGACCTATCAAAACGTAAAGAATATAAATACTATAAGGTGAAAAAAGGTGATAAACTAAAAAAAATTGCAAATAAAATGTATAAAAACCGCAATGCAGCTATTTTGATCGCTTTCTACAATGACCTGGACGCCCCGATTAAGCTTGAAGAAGGTGATACGCTTAAAATTCCTGATTCGCAAAATATTCCCATTCCAACACCACAACCTCCTTCTCCTCATTCGAAAAAAATTAAGAAAGCACTCAAATTATTTGAAGCCCGAAGATTTGAAAAGGCGTTTACGCTTGCTGAGGAAATTTTAGAAAAAGATCCTTCAAATACTAAAACAATTGATTTGAAAAATGCCATCTGTTTAGAATGGGCTAAGAAATTACGTGATGACAAATCTTTGTCCCGATCATCAGAAATATTGATTAAGGCTGATCCCGCCTACAAAGGGGTTGATCGCTTACGGGAGGAAATGGAGAAGGAACTGAAGCAAGTTTATGACCAGGTTAGGGGTCTGATCAAGGAAATCAATGCGCTTGTCCAGGCTAAACAATTTGAAAATCTTATGGCTATTACCGAAAAAATAGTGGATATCGCTATTCAGAACAGGGAAGCCGCAGATTTGGCTAATACCGAATTTGTAAAAATAAGTCAGAAATTAAGTGCTCAAAATAGGTTTGGTTACGCGCTGGAATTATGTAATAAAATCGACGATCCCTCTGTCAGAGAAAAGGCCGTAAATAATGTGTTTACGGATATTGAAGAGCGAACCAAATCCAGTTTAAACAAATTGAAAAACGCAATACAATCTGAAAAGTATGATAAGAAGGTTCTGGCGGTTATTGATGAAATTTGGGAATATGCCTATCTGCATCCGGATCCGGGTTTACGTGAATCGATCAATAGAGCCTGCCTGAAAAGAGGCCGGGAAATAAGTGCTCATGGCAGATATTCCCTTGCAATCGAAATGTTAAAAAAGGTTCAAACCGACTCGAGCGTTCATGACGAATCTGAAAAAGCGGTGTTGGCTGCCACACAAAATTGGCTGCTTGATGCAAAAAAACTATCGAATGCCGGCCAATTTAAAAAGGCTTTGACCACGACTGAACAAATTTTGAAAGCTGGACTCCTGGAAAAAGAGGCAATTGAACTGCGTAATAAAATCTATTTACTGTGGTGCCAGAAACTGCGCCGTGAAAAAAAATATGATGACGCCCTATCAAAACTAAATAAAGCGGATAAAAATTACGCCGGTGTTAAAAAAGAAAAGAAAAAGCTGGCTAAAATATATTTTAAATTAGGGGACAATGCCTATATTAATGGTACATTTGAAGACCTAAAAAAAGCTGAAAAGGCATCCGTAATATGTTTGAAATTGGAACCTGATAATATAAATTGCAAAAATCTTTTTACGGATGCGAAGAACCTGATAAAAAAACTAATCGAAAGATTTAATGAAAATTTAATTAAAATCAAAAAGGATTTAATTAAAATCAAGAAGTGTTTAAAGCAGGACCCTGATAATAAAGAATGCAAAAAAGATTTAAAAAAACGCACAAAGGATTTAGAAAAAGTACAGAAGAATTTACAAATCCTGAAAAAGTAGCCGGCATCCTCTTAGATCGCATCAAAACAGTTTACACTTTTTATCTCCAGTTCGTAGTTCCGCCGTAAGACGGCTCTTATTCCCGCCTTACGGCGGAACTACGAACGGTTTAACCGAAAAATGAAGGATGTCCCAAATCCTTCGCAATTTCTGCTTAATTAATTGAATCCGCGTTCCTAAGCTTTTAAATCTAAGTGTTGCAGGAGGATCGATATGGCTTTTGAGGAAAGGA
>JAOZRC010000030.1:9898-17442 GCA_029940345.1 Desulfobacterales bacterium | reverse complement strand
TTACTGCCACAAACATGCCGCCCCGATGGGACTCTGAACGAATTGCACAGGTCGAAATTTTTTGAGTGTGCCTTTTTTCGCAGGGCAGGTGTGGCGTAGCGTAACCTGCCACGTCTGATCTTGTAAAACGGTGGGTTTCGCTACGCTCCGCCTACCCTACATGGCGCAATACACTCAAATCAATTTTAAGCAGCCACTTTTGTGTGCAAGCCCTGGGCGACCAAATATTTGGAAGCCTCCATTGCGGCCGCACCGGCCTCGGCGATTGAGTCAACAATATCTTTCGGGCCGGGAGCTGCGCCGGCTGTGAAAACTCCATCCATATCCGTTAGCGTGGGGGCCAATTTAGGCTGCACTGTTTTGATAAAATGATCCGCAGCAGTTGACACTGAACATACGCCTTCCGGATTCCAACCGGGGACTGCGCCGAGTGAGAGGGAAACCAGATCATGATCGGCGGTAGTCACACCTTCGCCATTCTGATCCTCATAATGCACCGTGACAGCGCCATTTTCCCCTTCACTGATAAATGCGACTTTGGCCTTGATGAATTGGATGCCCATTGCCATGGCGGTTTGATAAAATTGCTCATAGCCTTTGCCAAAAGCCCTGATATCCATGTAATAGATATAAATATCAGCCAGCGGCAACGAACCGGAAAGAAGCATCGCTTCTTTGATCGCATACATACAGCATATACGTGAACAATAAGAAATCCCCATGCTCTTGTCACGTGACCCGGCGCATTGAATAAACGCAATCGAATCCGGGGCCATTCCGTCTGACGGACGAAGAACCCGGTTATAAGGTCCGTGAGGCGCCAGAAGTCTTTCCATCTGCATGGAAGTGATGACATTCGGAATATGGCCATCGCCGTATTGCCTTTTTGTCTCAACAGGCGTTAATTCCATACCGGTCGCTATGACTGCCGTGTTCGCCAGTATCGTAAATTCCTGGGCTTGCTGAAAATAATCAATCGCATCAGTGGGACAGGCCTTTTCACACTTGCCGCACAACATACAATTTTCAATGTCCATCACCGCCAATTGAGGAATCGCGTTTGAAAACGGGATATAGATCGCTTTCCTTGCGGACAAGTCCCCTTCTTCTTTATCTTCCACATACACCGGACAGGCGTACTCGCACTGCCGGCACCCGATACATGCGACAGGGTCAACATACCTGGGACGCTGCCGAATTTGCGCATACACATTCTCACCATTGCGATTCAGTGACAACAGATCACAATAGGTAAACAGGGTGATATTTTCATGATGCGCGGCGGCCGCCATCTTAGGGGTCGTAATGCAACTGGCGCAGTCGAGGGTCGGGAACACCTTGGAGAGCCTGATCATCTTCCCTCCGATGGTGGCGTCTTTCTCTACAACCGCAACCTTAAAATCCTGATCTGCCAAGTCCAACGCCGCTTGCAGACCGGCTATTCCGCCGCCTACGACAAGCGCGTCTGAATTTATCGTTTGTCCGGATTTCATTTGTTTCCCTTTATTGATTGTTTATTTTTAAAGGAAGCCGAAATAAAAATACATCAGCACTATTTTTAAAAATTAAAAACTTTTGCTTCAGCCGCCATATCAATCAGATGAGGTCCGCCATCCAACACCATATTGCTGAAAAACTTTGCTTCATCAAGTCCACGATTTTTGGCGCAAGGGGTGCATATTCCTATGGCAACTTCATTATCTGCCAGGTAGGGCAAATATTCTGCAGGACAATCCCCCGTATCCGTTTTTATGTTTAAATCTCTTTCCTGATTTGCCCACATAACACCGGCATCAATGAAAAACAAATCAACATGATGTCCTTTTGAATGAGCAATTTTGGCGAATTGAAAACATCTGGTCGCTTTCTCATTGTCATCCTGACTTAAAACAAACAAAAAACAGGCCATGATTTTACTCCCTTTTTTCATTAAATTCAAAGCTATAAATAATAAACTGATCGTGTAAGTTATTTATTGGGAATTCCCTGACTATTTTATAACTATGAGCTGATGTTCGGCGGTCCGAGTTCTTGCACCAAGGCGTTCATTTTATTAACTTCGTTTAAAAAGGCGCGGTTGCAAACCGTACATATTGCGGTCAGACGGAGTCGTCGAATATCAATCGCTTTCTCTTTCATTAGCTTATAAACCCGGTCCAAGCGCGTCGCCATCGCTTTATAGGCGCCTTCGTACGGACATTCTTCACCACAGGACATGATAATAATACCACCGATTCCTTTGGCAAAGCAATTCAGATAGAACCGCTCCGGAAACATCACCGGTGCTCTCACCCTGAGAATAAAGGTATTTGTCGGATAACCCGAATGCGCCTGTCCTACGGAGTCAGCTCCGGGATAGGCGCAGGTTTCGGTTGCCAAAATCAGTATCTTACCCTGATTGACGCTTTTATCTTGGGATGCCATATCGCCCCCGCTTATTTCTTTCTCCTGATGAATATTTTGTCATGACCGTCCGCTTCTAGAAAGCCTAAAAATTCATGTCCCACTTTTTTGGCCCAGATCGGAAGATCATCGCGCGTGCCTTCGTCATTGGAGAGCACTTCAAGAATTTCTCCGACCTTGACTTTGCCAATGCCTTTTTTGGCTTCCATCAGCGGACCGGGACACGCGCTTCCTCTTGCATCCACACTGTTTCCAACCTCAATGGCGCTTAAATCTAGCTCTGTCATTACTTGCTCCTTTTCTGATTTTAAATTATGGTAATGATTAATTGCAAATATTCTGCTAACTGATTTTAAAGTGAGATTACATTTTTCGCACTGAGAATTTCTTGGGTGAAACGTCCGGCGTGAACTGTTTCAGCACCTTCGATCAAATCGGAAGCTTCAATTTCGCGCCCTTGAGTACAGGGCAGGCAGACTAAAAGTTTACCGCCGTAAGAAAGGAAGTCGTCAATCAGTTTTTTCATAGGGGGTCTTTTGGGTGCGAACACAGTTTCCGCATAGCCTTTTTTGGCAAGTAGCACCGCGTAGCCAAGTAGGAAAATCACAGCCTCGACATCCATAGCCAAGGCGGCATTGGCCATTGCAAAAGGCGAAACCGACAGCTCCGGATCATCTCCGGCGCGTGTGATAATGTAAACAATTTTTTCATTTTCAGTTGTCATGCGTCCTCCTTTGGTATTTTCTATTCTTTTTTAAGTCGAACCCTGTAAAGGGGCATTACATCTTTTATCTTTTCATCCGCCACCACCTGGTAGGACAATTCACGTAAAACCTTGAACAAATCGTTTTTGATGTCCTCATCCAGACCGGTCACTTCCAGCGTTTCGCCTGATTGCATGGCCCGGAATACGTTGGTCAACTTTAAAAACGTCATCGGTGTGATTGACCCTTTAAAGTCAAGTGTGTGATTGGCGTTTTCTTTCAATTCTGTTTATATCCTATCTGTTTTTGCATAACACCCAAGCTTGCAAGTCTTATGCCAGACCATAAAAAATCACATCCGAAATCTTGCAAAACAGCGCAATGAAAGCATCAAGCAAATAAATAATGTGTTTCAGACTTGCGCCGGAGGTGTTCAAGTGTTAAATCAGAAAACTTAACATAAGTTAAATTTTAACAGATCGGAGGGCACATGTTTGAACAGGAGTTAAATGCGTATTGGAAAGCGGTCATTGACACCATCAAAGACGGCATCATGATTGTGGATAAATACGGCACGATCATTTCGGTGAATAAAGGCGTCGAAAAGATTTCCGGTTATACGCGCGATGAATTGATCGGCAGCCGTTGTTCAATGTTGAATTGTAATATATGTAAAGCCGCGCTCACAACTGATGGGGACCATTGGTGTATCCTGTTTAAAACCGGCAAATTTGATATGCGCCGCTGCACCATCATGAAAAAAGATAATACAAGAGTTCATATCCTTAAAAATGCATCCCTTCTCTATGATAGAAAAGGAATCTTAATGGGCGCCGTTGAAACCATGACCGATATTACCGAATTGGTCGAAAAAGACAGCCAGATCGAAGCCTATCGACGGGAACTGCGCTCAGAGGACGGATTTCACGGAATTTTGGGCGCTTCGGCTCCCATGCAGCGTGTTTTCAATTTGATTGCCAATGCCGCCCGTTCGGATGCGCCGGTTATCATCTTCGGAGAAAGCGGTGTGGGCAAAGAGCTGGTTGCCAAAGCGATTCATACTATCGGCAATAACAACACGCAACCATACATCAAGGTCAATTGCGCCGCCCTGAATGAATCGCTGTTAGAGAGCGAACTGTTCGGGCATGTCAAAGGCGCTTTCACCGGCGCCCACAAGACCCGCGTGGGACGGTTTGAAGCCGCCCGGGGCGGAGATATCTTTCTTGATGAGATCGGCGACCTGCCGCTGGCCACCCAGGTGAAACTGCTGCGGGTGTTAGAAGATAAAGTGATCGAACGCGTGGGAGACAACAAACCGATTCATACGGATGTCAGGATTATTTCGGCAACCAACCGCGATTTGATGAAACTCGTGGAACAAGGCGCTTTCAGACAAGACCTTTTTTACAGGATCAATGTCATACCGATCCATATCCCCCCTTTGCGCGAACGAATCGATGACATTCCTATCTTAGCCGATTTCTTTTTCCGCCGCATTCAATTGAAAAGTGGCAAAAAAATCCGCAACATAGGAAACGAGGCCATGCGACTTTTGATGGAACACGCTTGGCCGGGAAATGTCCGTGAATTAAAGAGCGCCTTCGAGTTCGCCTTTGTAACCTGCCAGGATAAAACGCTTTTACCGGGACATTTCCCTCCGACGATATTGCCGCTGCAAAATTTTTTGAAAAACAAGTCAAAACCGGCTATTAACCCGTCTATTAACAAAGATGAAACCAAAAAACGGCAGCTTATAGAGATGCTTGAGAAGACGGGCGGCAACCAGTCAGAAACGGCGCGACTGCTGGGCGTCTCCCGTGTTACGGTGTGGAATCGGATGAAAAAATACAATGTTACGGCGACTTTTGTATCTTCTGAAAAGTAGTTGGCCTTTTATTCAGGAAACATAAGCTTCCCCTGTTCGTATAGAATAATGCCTTAAACTGATTTTTTGTCGAACAAGGTCTGAAAGCGTGGGAGCGTTATTCATACAATTTCCTTGATTGCTATTGCAGATTGTGTTTTAAATACAAGAGCTATTCGGCATCCTTCATTGGGTATCAAAAGTAGTTTACACATTTTAAGGAGTGCGAAAATTCATTTTCGCACTACCGCGAGCGAAGCAAGCGGCAATACTGCAATTTAACAAGACATTTGCCGCTCGCTTCGCTTGCGGGCAGGCGAAAAAATTTTTCGCACTCCTTTATGAAAATCGAAACTGTTAACCGTCAAATGAAGGATGCCAGTTATTCTAACAAATTCATAATTCTTTTAAAATGAAATATCCCTAATAGGCTCCATGGGAGCGGCATGTTTGTAGAACAATTGACTTCGACGAAACATAAGCGCAATGATTCTATAAATATGCCGTCCTGATGGGACTCTGGAGGAGGAATCATGCCCCGAAATCCCAATAACCTTTCAACAGACCTCCGTGGCGTAGGGAGTTTAACGATTGACGCCATCACCGGCATTACCGATATGGTCGAATCATTGCATCACACGATAAGCAGTTTTGCAGGGATGCTTGGCGCACCTGATCAATATCGGACAAAAGGCGTCACAGGAATGGTTTACCGGAACATCCGCACGGTGACCGAATTGGTGGGGGACGGAATCGATGCACTGCTCGACCGGTTCAGCTCGATGCTCGGAGAACAAGACTCATTCTCCGGTCGTGAAGCCGTTCTTTCCGCATTGAATGGTGTGCTTGGCGATCACCTGGTCGCCAGGAACAATCCGCTGGCCATTCCCATGCAGTTTCGCCGCAATGGAAAACCGTTGAACGAACGGAGTCTTTCCCAAGCGATCCTGAAATCCGAAGGTCGACTTGCGATAATGGTACACGGATCATGCATGAATGATTTGCTATGGAACTGGCAGGGACACGATCACGGTGCCGCCCTGGCCCGCGATCTGGGATTCGGACCGGTTTATCTCCATTATAATACCGGACTTCACATTTCTGAAAACGGCCGAAAATTTTCCGATCTCCTTGAAACTGTCATCGAACAATCGCCTCAGCCGATAGAACTTTGCATCATCGCCCACAGCATGGGAGGGCTTGTTTCCCGGAGTGCCTGCCATTACGGGAAAATATCAGGCTATACCTGGCCAGACCATCTTCGCAAGCTCGTATTTCTCGGCACGCCGCATCACGGGGCTCCATTGGAGAAGGGTGGGGCCTGGATCGATATTATTTTAGGAATAAATCCGTATAGCGCTCCCTTTTCGCGCTTGGGAAAAATCCGGAGCAGTGGCTTAACTGATCTGCGTTATGGCAATGTGACAGAAGATGATTGGAAAGGACGCGACCGATTCGATTTGTCCGGGGATCGGCGAATCCCCGCACCTCTGCCGGAAGGCGTGCAGTGTTATGCAATCGCCGCATCTGTGGGCATGGAATCTGACAAGCTCAGTGATGATCTTATCGGAGACGGTCTTGTGACATTAGACAGCGCTTTGGGGCGTCATAAGAATGCTGAATTGAATCTTTTGTTTCCCAAAACCCATCAGTGGATCGGCCGTAATATGAACCACATGGATCTTCTCAATCATCCGGAAGTATATGCTACTGTCAAAAAGTGGTTGAAAGCTTATTACCCAGAGTCCGTTTGAAAAACGCTATTACGGAGCCGTTTTTACCCGCACAGCTTCGGAAAGCACGCCGCGGGCGTTAAAAAGGTTAAAACTTTTAATGGCGTAATAGTATTCCCGGTCCGGTTCTGACGATGATATTTCCTGATCTATGTAAGAGTGAGACTGCCATCCTTTCACCTGGGCAATCTCTTGCACGGAAACCGATTGTACGCCCAAGTGTTCGGATTGGTCCGCAATCGAACCCCGATAAATAACATAGCCGCCGACATCGGGATCATTGAGTGGTGTCCAGGTGATTTTGATCCCCTTGTTCGACTGTCGGAAAACGCTGATTTCTTGCGGACAATGGGGCGGCCCTTTGGTCTTGGCGCTTACCTGTTGGGAAGGCTCGGTTTCTTCTGCGGAATTATAGGCTGTCAGATAATAGTGGTAAATTTGACCGTCGTCAAGATTCGCTGTGTCAGTATAATGGCATTGATCCGCGATTGTAATTGTTGCGAATTTATGCCAATCCGTTCCCTGGGATTTCCTGTAAAGATGATATCCTTCGGCATTTGCCATCGCACGCCAAACCAGATTGATTTGTCGGAGTTGATCATCCTGGGCAACGCCTAAAACGGGCGTACCCAGCAGCGCCACAATATCATTTGGCGATGGTTTGCCCTCAATATCTTCCTGCGCCGTTTCGATATCCAGGTCTGGCGCATCATTGGACGTTGGATGTTCAATATTCGATGTCAGATGTTCTTTAAAGTTTTCCTGAACTGTTTCGATATCTATGGCAGCCGCATCATTCGACGTTCGATGTTCAATGTTCGATGTTCGATGTTCTTT
>JAOZRC010000030.1:0-9798 GCA_029940345.1 Desulfobacterales bacterium | reverse complement strand
GATGTTCAATGTTCGATGTTCGATGTTCTTTAGATTGTGCGGTTTGAACGGTGATAGTATCAGAACGCGGGCTTTCACGGCCTTGTTTATCGATACTGGCCAGGGTGTAACGATAGGTCGCACCGTCTTTCATAGCGTGCGTGTCTTTGATTGTAAAAACTATTTTTGAAGAAACACGGGCGTTAACGGTTTGTATCAGCGTCCATTTATCAATAGCCGGGTCATGACGATAGATTTTATAGCTGACGATGGCAATATCAGCTTTCATGTTTTGGAGCGCCGGAACAAATTTGATTTCTGTTTCGCGGACCCGTCCGGAGGAACTCATAATAAGCGGCGGATAGGGCAAACGTTCCCCTACTTTCTCAATTTTAGTAGGCTTGGGGCTGCTGATTGTCTTATCATTCGTGGTGTTTACATCAGATTTGCCAGCAGACGGAAACGGCCCCTTGGCGCTGAAAATGGCTGCGGTTAACTGCCTGGCAAGCAATGGCATTCGTTCCGGGATATTTTTGGGTTCATCGAATTGCAGTTCCCAAGTTCTGGCCACACGACGATTGGCAATATCCATGAGCTTCAGTTGCGCCAAAATATTATCTTTTTTAGCAACGCTGCCAAAAAGAATATAATCAGCGCTCAAGACCTGACCCGCTTTGATCACAATTTCGGGATGGCCACTTTGCGCCAGATTGTTTTGCGAAAGAATCGCTTCCATTTGCCGGCGGGGCATCAGCTTGATGCCTTTTTCCCTCTCCAGCGCCGCAAGCAAGGTATATAGGATTTCACTATTATACATGAGGGCTTCAATGCTTGCCGCCCGGAAGTTAAAAATAGCCAGGGAGACGCCGTTGGCCCGGGATTGTGTCGCCATGCTCGCGAAACTGACGACCCACATTGTGAGAAGAAGATATTTTCGCAGCAGACGCATGGTTTAGTCTTTCACCTCGCCGGTGCTGTCGGATTTCACCGAATAGTCCCGAAAAATATCATCAAGATGCTTCATTGCACTGGCCGTTAGCGGTGAATCTTCAATTCGTTTCATCTTTTCATTAAAAATGGCATTGACGAATCTTTCAGCCGCTTCCAAATTGTCACGGCGCCGCAAATTCTGCTCGCCTTGCTGAAAATAGGTTTTTTGCAAATTTTGAATCGGTTTGAGCACCTCGCGTCCGAGTTCGGCCACAACTTCCTCGGCCAGGTTTTGAAGCAATTCCGTATCCGTGGGGATTTCCATCGAGTCAAATTTAACGCCGGCCTCGGCAAGTCCTGCGGAAGCCTCATCTTCAGCCAATTGTTTACGTTCAATGGTTTTCACCTGGATGTTTTCACCGGTGATGACATCGACAATCCGAAAAGAAATCTGTACAAAAGCTATTTTTTTATGATGTGCGACAATATACTCTTTCTCCACAATCACCGGAACTTTAATCTTGGCTTCGGGCGCTTGAGCCACTTCTTCCGCATCCGGATCCGGGTGTTTGGCTTTCCAGTTCAAATAATCAATATTGTCTTCAATACGCTCACCGATTTGATAGCGCACCGTTTTTGCGCCCTCGGAAGTGGAAGCATCCACCTTGAACAGGAGCACACTGCCCATAATGGCCACATCAATGCCATACACGCGCCCCATCTCTTTGGCGCTATTTTGAGAAACAACGCCGCTTTGTCCCAGTTGCATCTCTTCCAGGATCGATTTTAAATTTTCCCGCTCCAGGATTTTGATATCACCACTGCTGTTTTTAAATAAATAGGTGATCAGATTGTTGGCCACAATAATCCCGGCGTCCTGGTGATTGGAAGGGCTGCTAAAATCAAAAACGGCAATGGATTTCATTACCCGCTGTTTGATATTGTCTTCCATCTCCTGCGTGAGATAGAAAATTTGCGGATATTCGGGATTGATTGTGCCGATCTGTTTATACCAGAACCAGGCGCTGCCGAGTTTGCCCTGCTCTTTAAAACTCTCCGAAATATAACTGGCCATTGAGCAAAGTTCGGTTTGTAGTTTGTCAATTTCACCACTCAACGGGTCGACGGCATACTTTTTGGCCTGTTTGTAATTCTCCATCGCTTTTTTCAACATACCGCCATTCAACTCACGCCAGGCGCTTTGAATGAAAAAATCACCAGCGCTGGCTTGAATTCGATGAATATGATCTTGTAACTCCGGATCAGCGGGATCATAGGATTGGGCTTTGGTTAACATTAGCATCGCCTGATCCCATTGTTGCTTGGTGACTGATATTTGGGCCTGGTCCAAAAAATAGGTTTTATTATCCCGCTGTTCGGCCAATTCCAGGAGATCACGCGCCAGACGATGATCCGCCTTGATCGAAAGCGCCTTACGCAGGAAATCGATCGCCCCTTTAAAATCATTTTGTTCAAACAAACCCCGGGCTTGTTCATAATAGGCGTTAGCGCCTTCAGTAGCGATCTGGTTCAAAAGGGTTAACGTGTCTTCATAACCGGAGAAACGGTTTTGAATCTGCTGTAAATTGAAATAGGCTTGCAACCATTTTTCATCATTTACATACTGTTTGGCCTGGTCGTAACTTTTTTTAACATCGGATAGAAGTGCTTGGCGCGCGGCTTTAAGTTCACCGGCAAAATTCTTAACAATCGGGCTGTCCGCCTCAACCAGACGCGCTTGCGCCAGATTTGCCGCTGCTTTGTTGATATCCATCATCGTAAGCGGCAACGCCTTCAATGCCTCGGAACCCTGGGCGACCAATTGTTGAATCCACTCCGCTTTTACATCTGCGAGTGCCTTTAAATACGGCTTGCTTTGGGGTTGAAGTTTCAAGGCCTGTTCCAAATAGGCAACCGATTCCTCATATTTTTCAGCTTTTTGCAATTCCATCCCGATATCAAATTGCTTTTTGCCGGTCGCGCAAGCCCAAAGCAGTAATGATATGGCAATGGCGACACCTGTTTTTAAATGGCTTTTTCTTATCATTTTAAGCCTCCTTTAATTGATCTGAATAGCTTTTATAAAGCAGTCATCCCTTGAATCCGAGGTGCGATTCCTTAATCGGCGATCTTTATGATCAACTGATTGCCGCTGATATGGCCGGCTTTGACTTTAAAATATTTTTTTTCAAAGTAAGACAGCCGCAGTTCATCCAATAACTGTTTCGGCCAACCGCGATATTTGATTATAAAATCAGCTTTATTATTCGAAAATTTGACCAGGTTGGCTTCCATGACGCCGCTGACATCTGATTGAAAAATCTGAACGAGTGCATTGGCAAGATTATCCGAAGTGACATTGTTGACGACCAGGTCAATATCACGGCCGCTGAAAAATTCCTTTTCCCAGACACGGATCAGTTTGCGACGCAAGGTTTTCCATACAGAATTAACACACTGGGTAATGCCTTTGTCAAGGCTTCTGAGCCGGTCGGGGCCAGGAATTGTTTTGACAGCTTCGGCCGTCGCCAAAATTTCAGCATCCCCCTGTCGATAGGTGTTGGCGGTGAGACTGATTTCGTTCACGTTGAGCCGCATCCCTTGGTAATCCGCCTGGTGGGTGGCGGACTCAACAAAAAGACCGATGAGAAGCCCCATTTGGCTTTTTCTTTGCTTGGAATATTTATAAACTTTGAAATGGTTATGTTTCAATTTGGCGGTCAGAAGCACGGCTGCTTTTTGAGCTGCGAATTTGTAACCTTTATTCAAACCGGATTCTAAAAAAATGCTTACACGCGGATTTTTCTGCAAGTTTAACAGTTTTTCAAGGCGATCCATATCACGGACAAGCGCGGATGTTTCAACTTCAGCCTGGATGGTGACTTCATAAGCACCCAGGGAATTCTTGCCCTCGGATATGATTTTGACATGTTTCAGATACCCTGACGAATACGTCATAATACGGTCTTTGATGATTTGCCGGTTTACGACAGTGGTTTCTGATACGACTTTGGTTCCGACCACTTGCTCAACAGCCGCCCGTTTGGCTTCATCAACCGCCTTGGTGCGGGCGAGTGCCTCTCTTCCGGGTTCGAAAAAGCTGACACCTGTGGCGGTGACCGTTTCAGCGCCCCACAGGTCTGTTATGATCAAAAGCGGCAAGATGATCAAATGAGCTATAACTATTAAATGTTTAAATATTTTCATTTTATTCATCCGCAGAAAACGGGAAAAGTCACATTGCCTCAAACGCTATTTTGTTGCCTCTTGTTGCCTCTTGTAGGTCGGGTTAGCGAAGCGTAACCCGACAAAAACCGGCTTTAACGTCGGGTTACGCTTCGCTAACCCGACCTACATCCGCGCTTTGGCCGCCAGTTGTGATCATTGCACCCGCAAGGGGTGTCAGGCGCTTTATTATTCGATTGTTAAAACCGTCGCGCCCGAAGTTTTACGATTTTCCAAATCCTGATGTGCCTGCATCACTTGTGACAGCGGATAACGTTGGCCGATATTAATCCGCACCCCGACGTTTCGGATAAAATCAAACAGATCGTTGGCATGAACCAGCAAATCTTTCCGTTTGGCGGTGTATGTCATCAGGCTGGGACGGGTGAGAAACAGGGAGCCCTTGGCGGCCAGAATACTCAAATCGAACGCAGGGATCGGTCCCGAAGCCTGGCCGAAACTGACCATCATCCCCATTGGGCGCAAGCAGTCCAGGGATTTCATAAAGGTTGCTTGTCCCACCGACTCATAAACCACATCAACACCCCGGTTATCCGTGAATTCGGCGACCTGTTCGGCAAAATCCACTTCTTTATACAAAATGACCTTATCGCATCCGTTGGCGCGGGCAAGTTCCGCTTTGGCCGTTGAACCGACCGTGCCAATCACCGTGGCGCCCAGGTATTTGGCCCATTGGCAGGCAAGTTGGCCGACGCCACCGGCAACCGCGTGGATTAAAATCGTGTCGCCCGATGCGACCGGATAGCATCCTTTTAACAAATAACGCGCCGTCATACCCTGAAGCATCATAGCGGCGGCCTGTTCGGTGGTAATATCGGAAGGAATTTTAACCAGTCGATGGGCCGGGATTCGCCTGACTTCGGCGTAAGCGCCTGGTGGTAAACCGGCATACGCCACCCGGTCACCTTCAGCGACTTCCGTAACATCTTTTCCAATGGCTTCTACAATGCCGGCGCCTTCCATACCCGGCGTAGCCGGCAATGACGGAAGTGGGTACAGTCCGGTGCGGTGGTAAACATCAATAAAATTCAGCCCGACAGCTTCATGGCGAATTAACGCTTCTCCGGGCTGGGGCTGACCGGGTTCGACATCTTCCCAACGCATCACTTCACACCCGCCCGTTTCATACATTCTGATCGCTTTGGTCATCACTGGCTCCTTTCTATATTCGTTTTACCTCTTTCCAAACGCCCCACCGCTTCGATATGGTGCGTATGCGGAAACATATCCACCGGCTGCACTTCGGTTAGTGTGTAAAAATCTTTCATCATACCGATATCACGGGCGAACGTGGCCGGATTACAGGAAACATAAACAATTCGGGGCGGTGCCAGCGCAAGCACCTGCTTAACCACTTTGGGGTGCATACCGGCGCGCGGCGGATCGATAATCATCACATCCGGGGGCGTATCAATCTGGCTTAAAACGCTCTTAATGTCTCCTTGCAGAAACTCGCAGTTCGTAACATGATTGCGCTGGCAATTGTTCTTTGCATCCGCTATGGCGCTTTCACTGATCTCAATCCCGATAACCGTTCGGGCGGAATCCGACAGAAAGATGGCAATGGCGCCTGTTCCGCAGTACAGGTCCGCCAACACCTCATCACCGCTAAGATCGGCATACTTTTTTACAATTTCATATAAACGCGTGGCCCCGCGTGTGTTGGTCTGAAAAAAGGAATTGGCCGAAATGGTAAATTCATAAGGGCCAATTTTATCTGAAATGGTTCCGGAGCCTTCCAGCAGAATTTCATATTCCCCAATCGCCACACTGGATTTACGCGCTGTTATATTATTTGTGATCGTAACAACTTCGGGGCAGGTTGCCATTAAATGTTGGGCCAAAGGCCGGATTGTCGCCATATCCTCTGATGCGGTGACGATATTCACCATCCATTGGTTGTATGCAACCGAATGGCGCAGCATCAGAAAACGCCAATATCCTTCGTGTGAACGCAAACCGTAAACCGGGACGCCAGATTGGCGCATATACTGACTGGCTTCTTTCAGAATACGGTTGCCGGACTCCGGTTGGATAAGGCATTCATCCATATCCAGAACTTTATGAAAGGTTCCCGGAACATGCAGCCCGAGCGCAAAACTTCGGTCAACTCCATCCTTCCCCATTTCATCCTGTAAAAGCCAGCGCCAATCCGAACAGGTGAATTCCATCTTATTGCGATAGCCGTATATCTTTTCCGAAGGAATTGTCGAATGAACGCAAACGCCATTAAGGTCGCCGATGTGCGCCAGCGAATCTGTGACCTGTTGACGTTTATATTCCAATTGTTGGGGATAGGCTAAAAACTGGCATTTGCATCCGCCGCATCTGATTTCGGCCCCCCGGCTGCTGTATTTGCACGGTGGCGTCACCCTGAAAGGAGATGGCTCTGTAATAGAAACCAAGCGCGCCTCCGCGTAGTTTTTCTTTTTGCGGAAAACACGCACTGTCACACGATCTTGCGGAATAGTGCCGTCAACAAACACGGCCAAACCATCTGCTTTGGCCAGGCCCCGGCCGCCAAAAGCAAAATCGGTGATTTCAAGCTCCAACGTTTGTCCTTTTTTGACTGTCATCCCATTCCCTTGATTTAATATTAAACATCTATAGACAGTCACATATTAAATTTCACAAGGCCAGAGGGAGGAGGCTGTATTGTAATACGCCGACGACCGATAACGCAGTGAAATTTATTATGTGACTGTCTATATGACAATACTACCTTGTGTCGCCATTTAAAGCAACCGATATTGTTAAATTCCCAGATTTCCGAATTCACCGACCCGAAATTTGGTCAGGAAATTTCATTTTTATAACGATTTCTTAAGCGTGGTTCCGAACATGTTCCGTAAAACCCTCAGCGTATTCTCCGTCAATTCACAATCGGATGCCACCGTACAGCGCATTTTTTTGTAGAGCGGCAGGCGCACGGGCGGCAGTTGTCCCAGCCTTCTTCACACTAGTACTGCAACTTGGAAGTTCGTCCCCCCACATTGTAGCAGGACAATTTGCAAAATTATTCTACGTTGCGGAATCAACAATTGTAGGACAAATTTGAAATTCGTCCCGCTTGAGGGTGGGGGACGAACTTCCGAGTTGTAGTACTAGCCCGCCCTTTCAGGGCTAATGGTCACATACAATCGTCCCCAGGGCGTTGTCCTGTGCTTTAATAGCATGCCCTTTCAGGGCTTTTTTTCAGCAATAATTCTTAACCGCACAGGTTGAATTTTTTCAGACGTTCGGACGCGGTGTGCATCCGCCTGACATAATGATCCTGATCGGCAAGTTCTTCGAGAGAGCCGTGGGTGAGATAATCTGTCAGAAACTCCCAGCCATCAAGATATTTTATCAACGCGTCGGCTTTGGTGTAAACCACCACCAGATTCTGCTCGCGGGTCGCGCCGCCCAATTCACCCATGCCGACAACATACGTATTGAGCAGCTTGTGCATCTCTTTGGCCGGGTCATCCATATCCGGCAGACTCACCAGGAACATAGCCGTATGAGCGCGGCGCACAAAACCGGCGAAACGCACCAGTTGCGAAGGGCGTTCAAAACACTCTCCGCCGGTGTCAAAAAAAAGAAGCGTCCGGTCAGGATGCAACGGGATGCCATGCACGCGCAATATGGTGGGGCGCGGAAAATTCTTGGGCGTGGAATCCGGCAATATGCCCTTTTCCAGCATCGCCACATTCTCATACACGGTGTTAAGGCTGTCTTCGTTTAAGCCTAATGTGAAAAAATCGGGCCAATGCTCCGCCAGAGTGAGTTTTTTCAAAACGTAGAAGAGCGCACCGATATTTGTCCGGTGATCGGCTTAAAGTGTTCAATTTGAATAATGGAATCAATAGCCACACCGCCTAACTTGCAAACTCCAGGAAAAATTTCAATTAAATTGGCCAGTTGTTCGCTGATTGACTGAAATTTATTTTTGCTTTTTATATATTCCTCCGATTTAAAGTAGATTTGTTCAGATGTGATTTCCAGGCTAATTCCGGATTGAATGATATTATACATTTCCCAAAAACGTTCCATAATATCTCTATGGGAATGGCGCTTTTCAAAATAATCAAACTTCAGTTTTCTTTTTAGTTCAAAAATTGTAAACTCTCCCTCTTCGTCACTTGCTAAACGAATTGAAAGAAAATGACCAAGGAAATCACCTGTAATAATGTCTTGGGAGAAAAATCCGCCATCTTTAAAGTGCAAACATTGGGACTTTGCAAATTGTTGCCAGGCTTTATGTCTTTCTCCATGAATCAATCTATCAAAAAGTCTCGCCGATTTATATGGGACAAGTACCATATAACCGAATACTAAAAAGTTAAATTATTAGAGCGATTGCGATGATCAAAGCCATTGATTTTCCCCCTTAATATCTTTATCTCCAAATTAAATGCCATCCAATATACCAAGTTTTCATTTTTAAGCGATTTAAGTTCAATCTTATGCTCATTTCATCAAAACCTCACCGAATATGATATAGACAATTATTCAATCCCGATTCCCTTTTCCAAACACAACTGTGTTGTTTGGCAAAATCAATGCGAATATCCGGTTTGAACTCCTCAATTTCTTTTCCATAGCGGGTTCGCAGAACCAGATGAAGCACGCCGTCGTTTAAGCCCTTAAATTCGATGGCCGCCACAGCCTCCTGAATCAGATCGGCCTGTTGCTCGTTACGAGGCTCTGCCTCGTAACGCACAGTGGCAGGCTCTGCCAGTTGCAACGGCGTCTTGCGCAGGAGGCAGAGCCTCAGATTACCAATTACGAGGCGGACCTCGTAACGAGCGGAAGTGTCCCGGCTCATGTTGGTAGCCAACAGTTACGCCTGATTCATGGTCGCTATTGTTTGCAGATGCAGGCATTCGGCTAATGGCAACGCTTCAACTTTTTCATGCAGACGATAACGCTCTTTTCCGGGATATATGATAAAAAGCCCGGCCAAGGAGAGATCCTGTAATGCGATATGTATTGATTTCGTCATGGATGGTGCGTCACTGCATTTGAATTCAAATCCCCAACGCATACCGTCACGCAAAAGCAAAAGGTCCAGCTCGGCCCCACGCTGGGTGCCCCAGAAATAGGCATTGTCCGATCCGAACAGAGCCAATATCTGCTCAAGAGCAAACCCTTCCCACGATACGCCATAACTCGGATGCGAACGTAATGAAGTCATATCCGTTATCCCCAGGAGCGTATGGAGAAGTCCGCTATCGCGGATATATACCTTTGGTGACTTGATCTGCCGTTTTTTCAGGTTTTCAAACCATGGCGGCAGTACACGCAACACGTAGCCACCGGAAAGAATATCCCGATAGTACAACGCCGTTTTCGAAGAGACGCTCATGGAACGCGCCAGTTCCGACGCGTTCCATGTCCGCCCGTGATAGTGAGCCAGCATTGTCCAAAAGCGGCGTAGGGTTTCCGAGGGAATTCGTAATCCGAGCTGAGGAATATCGCGTTCTAAAAATGTGGAGATAAACGCCTCCCGCCATCGATGGCTGGCCGCATCGGAAGCAGCCAGCCATGCACGCGGAAATCCGCCACGGAGCCATAACGTGTTTTGTGTACCGGTTCCAAGCTCATTGAGTGTGAAACCCGGAACAGATATAAACAGCGATCTCCCGGCCAAAGATTCCT